>DATHFW010000168.1:0-18234 GCA_035317945.1 Steroidobacteraceae bacterium
CATTGTGACTACCTACTTGCTGCTGATCTACTTCGCGGCGGCGTCGTTGGCGATCTTGTCATGCGGCGGGTGTGCAAGTGCCGTCGGACTCATCGGCGGCGGCGCTAGAATATTTAACCTCCATGTTTACGCGCCGTTCGACAATGCGCGAGACTGGGGACCTAGTTATCTCGTCGGTCCTCCTGAGCATCGATTCGGAAGTGAGCCCGGTGCGCTTGGGCCATATATTGCCGGTAGCAACTCAGCGCTCTTGCCGAGCGATGGGCCGATAAGATCGATGAGTGCGCGCTTTCCATAGCAATCGTCTGAGGAATTTATCACCGTGCCAACTTGATGAGAGCGCCCATTCAAGAATTGCAGCAAGGCGCGTTTAAGTTGATCTTAACGCGGCGTGACCTGCTGCTATCGGCCGCAGCACTATCGCTTGGTAGCGGCGAGTACGGATCCGGTTTGGCAACAGCGTTTGGCGTCGAAGCTAAAGTCCGTCAGCCCAACGTCGGCCAATCCTGGACGTACTCAAAACGTGATCTAGTGACGCGAGCAATGATCGATATAGAGGTGGATCAGATATCGGCCGTTGGCCAGAGCGTTGAAATCGAGTCGCATTCCAAGACAAACGAAAACAACTCCGTCGACTATCCTTCTTGGGGTCTGCTTTGGTTGGAAAAACATCGGGATCGCAGCAGATCCGCGGCGCCGGCGCCAACTGAAGTGCAAGACCCCTGGGGCATGGTACTGGTGGATTCGCATTGGGCCCAGTTGCAAGTGTACGAGAAGCCGATTCCGCTGGTGCCCGCTCAGCTTCGGCCGGGTTGGTCGACGACGGTTGGTACTCGCTATATGGTCCCTGGCAGTGAGCAAAGGATGCCATGGCAGTTGGCTATGCACGCGCACCGATGGGAATCAATTGCCACCTCCGCCGGGCATTTCACGGCGCTTCTTTACACCAACCTCATTAACTTCCGACACACAAATGCCTCTGGGCGGGTCGCCGGTCAGCGCAAGGAGCGGATTTGGTTTGCACCCGAAGTAGGACGTTGGGTGGTGCGAGAGAGTTCAGGAACCTTTTACCAGGACGTCGCTGAACCATTCAATGAAGACAGTTACCGTTGGGAACTGCTCAGTTGGACGTGAATGTCCTACCACGTGACAAGCTCCGCGCCGTGAAGACTCGGCGCAATTTAAGCGCCGCATTGAATTTCAATCTGCCGCGTGCGTTTCAGGCCTGATAGTCCGCCGCCACGGTCTGATCGACTCGAGTTTTGTTGGTGGACATGGCGTTGAATACCGGCGTCAGCACAACCACCACCAGGAGATTGAGGATCACGCTGTATACGGCGCTGTATCCGGGGAAGGTATAGTCTCCGACATGAAGCGGATAGGTGTTCGTCAGCTTGACTGCGATGGCCATCCAGGTTCCGGCAAACGTCCCGACCGCCCAGCCGGCCAGCAGCGCCCATGCGTTGAACCAGCGCGTATAGGCGCCAAGCATGACCGGAGGTAGCGTCTGAATGATCCAGATGCCGCCCAACAACTGCAGTTGAACGGCGTATTGCGTGGGCACGAACAAAATAAATATCAGCGCGCCTAACTTGACGATCAGCGATGTCAATTTCGCGACATGCGATTCCTGCTTGTCGGTGGGGTTCTTGTTGATGAACTCCCGATGAATGTTGCGCGTATACAAGTTGGCCGCTGCGATCGACATGATGGCTGCCGGCACCAGTGCGCCGATGCCGATCGCGGCGAAGGCGACGCCCGCAAACCAAGCCGGAAAGCTGTGCAAAAGCAGCGCCGGCACGGCAAAGTTATTGCCGAATTGCTTGAACCCAGCCGCATACTCCGGAAGCTTATCCACGCCGCTGGCGATCACGAAGAAGCCGAACAGCGCGAGCAATCCGAGCATGAACGTGTAGCCCGGCAACATCGCGGCGTTGCGGCGGATGACCTTGCCGCTGCTGGCGCTCAAGATGCCGGTCAGCGAATGCGGATACAGGAACAGTGCCAGCGCCGATCCCAGGGCCAGAGTGGCATAGCCGCTGTACGAACCGGTGGTATTGGGGCCGGGTACTGCCAGCAGCAATTTCTGCGCAGGCACCGCTGAGAATATCTTGGCGAATCCCCCCAGCTCGTACGGGATGATAATGACCGCGGCGATCGCGGTGACGTAAATCAAAATGTCCTTGACGATGGCGATGGACGCCGGCGCGCGCAGGCCGCTGGAATAAGTGAATGCGGCCAGGATCACAAAGGCGATGAACAGCGGCAGATCCGCCATCAGTCCGGTGCCGGAAATACCCAGCGCACCGATGACCACCTGCAAGCCCACGAGCTGTAGGGCGATATAGGGCATGGTCGCAACGATGCCGGTAATCGTGACCGCCAGCGCCAGCCAGCGATTGTCGAAGCGGCCCTTAACGAAGTCGCCCGCCGTGATGTAGCCGTGCTTGCTGCAGACGTTCCACAGGCGCCGAAAAATTAGAAACATCAACGGATAAATAATGATGGTGTAAGGCACCGCGAAGAACGCCACCGCGCCGGCGCCGAACGCGAGCGCCGGAATCGCGATGAAAGTGTAGGCGGTGTAGACATCGCCGCCGACCAGGAACCAGGTAACGATGGTGCCGAAGCGCCTGCCTCCCAAACCCCACTCATGCAGCAGGTCGAGGTCGCCTTTACGCCAGCGCGCCGCCGCGAATCCCAGCCAGGTGATGAATCCAAACAGCAATACGAAAATAGTCAGCGCAATCCAGTTCACTTCCTTCACGAGTGTCCCCTTGTCTGCTTTTTATTATTCTTCGACGGCGAAATAGACGATTGCCGTGAACACGGCACTGACGATCACCCACAGCAGCTGGAACCAATAGAAGAACGGAATCCCGAATAGGTAAGGCTCCGCCTTATTGTAAAAGGGCGGCCAAAGAGCGACTGCAAACTGGACAACGAAGAGCAGGTACCACCAGCTCCACCCGCCGCGCTTCTTTTTGGTGTTATCCATCGCGAGATCCCCCAGATTGTCCTTGTGACGCAGATCCTACGCGTGTCGGTGGGCGCATGTCGAGAATGGGATCCATGGCCCCCAAACGAAAATGCGGTTCATGGCCAAAGGCCATGAACCGCATGTGGTGGTCTCAGATTTAAAGAGGAATCTTAGAAGTTGAACCGCACGCCGACCATCGGCGTCCAATCGGACGTGAACAGATAGCCGTTCGCGAGGCCGTTTTGAACGATCGAGTAGTTGACGCCTGCGTAGGTGTCGAAGCGCTTGGTCCAATGATAGTCGGCCACCAAGGAAGCATCATGCAATTCGCCGGCACAGGACGAAGAGCTGATGTTGCTGCAGCCGTTGGCGCTGAAGCTCTTCTGGTTGTACTGATAGTACGCGGCCGAGATATCGAGCTGCGGGATCGGGTTATAGCGCGCACCCGCCCAGGAGATCTGCAATATCTTTTGGATGTTGAAGGCCGTGTTATTGGTGATGCTCAGGACATAGCCGCCGATGTCCTGCGTTCCGGCAGGAAGCGCGTGCTCGGGATTGTTGAACTTGATGCGCTCCCATCCGGCAAAGAACTTGATGGGGAAGATTTCCTTCAAGTTGTAGCTGGCGAGGGCCGCATAGCCGGTGTTGTCCGAAATCGTGGCGGCCAGAGTGCCGGGCGCCACCGTCGGTACCTGGGCGGCGGATAGCGAGGCCGCGGCGACCGCGCCATGGACCACGCCCCAAATGGCATCGACCGACAGGCCGGCGATGTCCGCGCCAATTGACACTTGGTTGGAGTTTTCGGGCACGTACCCGTCGCTGCCGAACTGGTGGATGGCCGCGAAATGGGCCGGCCCCACATTGATCACATACTTTGCGCTCGAGTCGAAAATTCTATTCTGCGTATCGCCAAAGCCGCCCGCGGTTCCCTGCAGAGAGATTGGCGAGAACGCGTTGGATTGCAGCTGTGGATCGTACTTGGACAGGGCTTCGGACATCAGCGTGCCCTGGCGGCCAACGGTCAGCGTGCCGAAGGTCTTCGAACTGATGCCGGCGTAGGCCGCGCCCTGGAACGGTTGACCCGCGCGGCTGGAATCGCCGGCAGCAATCTTGGTGGCGGCCGATCTGCCGTTGTCGGCAACCAATGAGGCCGGACCATCCGTCAGCCTTCCTGATGTCGGGTTGAACCCGGTTTCCAAGCGGAACACGCCGGTAAAATCACCCCAGAGCGGCTCGACGCCCGACAGTCCGACCTTCGATTGACTCAGGCCGTTGGGGCCTGCCGAGAGGATGGAATGGTTGCTGAAGTTCTGGACGAAATAGGGCAAGCCGGGAGACCATGTCTGGCTGAGCGGAGCGCCGTGCGTCATGTACGCGAGGCCCACGTCCACGGTGCCGTATAGCGTGACGCCGGCAAAGGTCAGCGCGGACGAGTCACTCTTTTTCGCAGGAGCCGCAGTCGCACCCGCGCTCGAGCTAGAGACGGTTTGCGGTCCGCTCAGCTGGTCGATCTTATGCTGCATCGCCCGTACCTGATCTTTGAGCGCCTGGATATCCGTTGCGTTGTCGGCAAGGACAATCGGCGCGGCGCCTAGCGCGACGCTGGCCCCGAGCGCGGTCAGAATTGACTTGCGCAGATTAAACTTATGCATTGCGTTAACTCCCGCGGTTTCGATTGTTGGATTTAATCGACGTATTGTTACATCAATGTGACGGTTGCTTTAGTCCGTAATCGTACTGGGCTCTCGGACTTGCCGCTACATATATCACATACGTGACAAACATCAACTTCTACGTGTGACATTTTAGCAACAGATGGGGGTAACATGAGCCGGTCCCACCCTGCCGGCAGACGTTCTAATCGGTGCGACGCTTCTTCGCGGACATCACCGCCAAGGCTGTGCGCGTGTTGGCGTGCAACTTCTCCATGATGCGGCTGACGTAATTCTTCACCGTGCCCTCGGCCAGAAACATCCTCGCCGCGATTTGCCGGTTGCTCATGCCATCGGTGATGAGCTGTAGTATTTTTTCTTCCTTGTCGGTCAGTGCTTCGATGTTTGGCTCGGGTTTTAACGACGGCGGCGAGGTGGTTGTGGCTGTGCCGCTCAGCAGGCGAAACTGATCCATCACCTTGCGCGCGATCTGCGGTGTCAGGCGGGACTCGCCGCGTCGTAGGGCGCGAATGGTATCGAGCAGTTCTGGTTCAGTGACGTCCTTCAGCAGATAACCGTGAGCTCCCGCGCGCACCGCCTCGAAGACCGTTTCGTCATCGTCCAAGGTGGTCAACACCAGGACTTGAGTGCCTGCCAGCATGCGCGTGATTTCACGCGTTGCCGCGACGCCGCTCTGCCGCGGCATGTGCAAGTCCATGAGCACGACGTCGGGACGCAGCTGTTCGGCCATCGTTACCGCCTCGATGCCGTCGCATGCCTGACCCACGACTTCCATGTCCGGTTCCGTCGCGAGCAGCACTGCCGTGCCGCGCCTGACGAGCGCGTGGTCTTCCGCAATGAGAATGCGAATCATGGACTATCATAAACGATGCTTCGAAACCTGAATCCGCGGCATAGCTTGGTTGCCGGCATCACCTGGCTCATGGTGGCGCTCGCGGCCAGCTTCGCCATTGCGGCATCCATCTGGGCGGGCGGGGTCGCGCGGGAAATCGTCGTGCAACAGCACGTGCGCAGGCTCGTGCTCGAAACGGATCAACTGGGATCTGATTTGGGCCAGGCGGTCAGCATGCGGCTCGAGGCGATCCGTGCTCTGGGCGGCCTGCCGCCGCTCGAGGTGTTTGAACGCTTGCGCAGCGCTTACCCCGATTTGGCATGGATCGCGGTGGCGGATGCCGCGGGTGTGGTGATGGCGACCGCCGCGAGCGAGAACTCCATCGACCAAAACTCCGGCGACAACGTCTCGACCACGCTGTGGTTTTCCGAGGGACTGAAGCGGCCGTGGATTGGCGACATCGGGAAATCCACAAGCGCCAGCGCGGTGCCTCTGCTCGGCGACCTGGCGGCACCCGTGAGAGACGAGTCGGGTCACGTCATCGGTGTGATTGCGGCGCGCTTGACCTGGCATTGGGCGTCGACCGACGTACAGCGCCTGAGCAGCACCTTGGACACGCACGGGTCCGCACAAACTCTGGTCTTGAATCGGGCCGGGGTGGTTGTGGTCGGTCCGGAGTCATTGCGCAATGCTGCGTGGAACGGCTTGCTGGTCGATGAGGCACCGCCCCTCGAACCGCCGCTGGACCGAGCAGGCGCGCCGCGCTTTGAACGGCTGCCGACCGGCCAAACCGTCCTGGTCGCTCGGGCGCCGGTCAGCATCGCGGGTGAAGAGGTAGCGGCATGGCGGGTGCAACTCAGCGAGCCCAAGGAAATGGTCTATCAGCGCGCCAACGCACTGGCGGTTCGCATCGTATGGATTTCCATTTGCCTCGGCATCGCGACCGCCGTGCTAGGCGCGTTGGGGGCGCGCCATCTCACCAATCGGCTGAAGGGCTTGACGCGCTCGGCGGCCGCCGTAGGACGCGGTGAAATCGCGCGCATCGAAGTGCCGAGCGGGCGCGACGAAGTTGCCCAACTCGCCGCGGTGTTCGCCAAGATACTGGATGACTTGCATCAGGAGCGCAGCGAGCTGTTGAAGCTCAGTGGCGAGCTGGAACGTCGGGTCGCCGTCAGGACGCGAGAAGTGGAACGCCTCGCCGAAGAATCCCGCTATGCCGCCATCGTGCGCGAACGATTGCAGATCGCCCGCGACCTGCATGACACCCTGGCCCATTCGATGATGGCCATGCTGAGCGAAGTGCGTTTGCTGCGCAAACTGCAGGCCCATGATCCTGATTCCCTGCCGGATGAACTGGCGCGCGCCGAGGAAGTGGCTCAGGCCGGGATGAATGAAGCGCGCTCGGCCATTGCACAAATGCGCGTCAACTCGGTGCGCGACACCGGCCTCGGGCCGGCGCTGTCAAAAGCCGTCGAACGCTTCAAAGACCGCACCGGTCTTCATGTTGAATTCGCTGTGGATGGCGACGCGGCTCGCTTCGGCGATGAGCGCGCGGAAGTCATTTTTCGCATGACCGAGGAAGCGCTGCGTAATATCGAGCGTCATGCGGCAGCGTCCAACGTCCGCGTCGCGCTGCGCATGCTCGATGCCGCGCAACTCGAGTTACAAGTGGAAGATGATGGGGTGGGCTTCGATCCGCACGCTTCTCGGACGGGTCATTTTGGCTTGATCGGCCTTCGCGAGCAGGCGCAGCTCATCGGCGCCGAAATCGAGATCAAAAGCGCGCCGAATCAAGGCACCACACTGCGATTGACATTGCGTATCGCGCCGGAGCCTCTATAGGTACGATCGCGAGGTGCGAATCGCGCTATCTGCCCGCATTACGAGCGTTGAGCGAATTCACGACATCCTTGACATTCGCGACCTGCATGACGAGGGCCTCGGCGTTGCGGCGCTCGAAATCCGTTTCCACGGTGCCATTCAGGTACACGACGCCGTTGATCGTCTGAACGCGCAGCGCCGCCGGCGCGCCCAATTCGCGGTGCTCGGCCAACATCGCGTATACATCGGCAGTAATTTTCTTATCGCCGGTGCAACTCGCCGGATCGCACTTGCCGAATCCAACGCAGCCGGAAAGCGCGGCCGCCAGGAGCCAGGTAAGCGTCAGTGCATAAAGTCGTGTGGATTTTGTCATGGTTATCCCTAGTGTCAGGCGTGAGACAGCGTCACGCAAGCAAGAGTTCCAGGGTGCGCCGATAAATTGCGTGGAGACGATCGATGTCCTCGACCCGCACGCATTCGTTCACCTTGTGGATGGATTCATTGATGACACCGAGTTCGATGACCTGAGCGCCCATGGGCGCGATGAACCGCCCGTCCGAGGTTCCCCCGCCGGTGGTCAACTTCGGGCTGATCTGTAATTGTTCTTGCACGGCGCGGGTCGCGGCCTGCGACAAGGTCCCGGGAACGGTGAGAAAGGGCAGTCCTGAGATGAACCATTCCAACGTGTACTTGACTTTGTGCCGGCCTAAAATTTCTTCGACGAGGTGCTTCAAGCCGTCAATCGTTTGCTCGGTCGAGAAGCGCAGATTGAATCGTGCGCGCAGTTCGCCGGGGATGACATTCGGCGCACCGGTTCCCGCGGAAATATTCGATACCTGGAAGGTGGTGGGTTGAAAATGCTCGTTGCCGTGATCCCAAACACGGGCCGTGAGCTCCGCCAGCGCAGGCGCCAGCGCGTGCACCGGATTGTCGGCGAGTTGCGGATACGCGATGTGCCCCTGAACTCCGTGCACCGTCAGCCGACCGCTCAAGCTGCCGCGGCGTCCGATCTTGATGGTATCGCCCAGCGTACTCTCGCTCGAGGGCTCGCCCACCAGGCACCAATCAATGCTCTCCTGACGCTCGCGCAGCACCTCAACGACTCGGCGCGTACCGTCGACCGAGGGACCTTCCTCATCGCTGGTGATCAAGAAGGCGATGGTGCCGCGGTGTTTCGGGTACTGGCTGATGAATTCCTCGCTGGCCGTCAACATCGCCGCGAGTCCGCTTTTCATGTCCGCCGCGCCGCGCCCATACAACAATCCGTCTTTGATCACCGGCTCAAATGGATCGGTGCGCCACTCATCGAGGGGGCCCGAGGGCACGACATCGGTATGTCCGGCAAAGCAAAACACCGGACTGCCGCTGCCGCGCTTGGCCCAAAAATTATCGACCGCACCGAAGCGCAGGGTTTCGACCGCGAAACCTGCCGCCGCGAGCCGCTCGATCATGAGCGTTTGACATCCGCCATCGATGGGGCTCACCGACTGGCGCGCAATCAGCGCTTGCGTCAATTGCAGGGTGCTCGACATCAGAAGCGCAGGACGGGCCGCTGATGCCGCAGATTGACCCACAATCCGAATCCGCCCAAGACCACGGCACTGATCAACACCCACGCCGGCATCGCCAACCCCAGGAACTCCCAGGTCACCTTCGCGCACTCACCGGATCCGGTCAGCACCTTGACGAGCACCTCGCTCAAGGAAAAAACCTTGAGCATGAAGTCCAGGGACGCGCCGCACGCCGGCACGCTGCCGGGCGGCAGACTTTGAATATAGAGATGGCGCAACGCAATGCCGATGGTGGCCAGCGCGGCCAGCGACAAGAGCACCGCATACAGCCGTCTGCCGAAGGCTGCGGGATCGTGAAGCGCCGCGATCAGGAACAGCACCCCCAACACGAACACCCCGACCCTCTGAAAAATGCACAGCGGACAGGGTTCCAAATGCATGACGAACTGCGCGTAATAGGCGTACCCCAGCAAGCATGCGCAGGCCAGAAAGCCGAGAAGGTTGCCGCGTCGCGCCGTCATCAGCGGCGCATGAGGGCGTGCGCCGCGTCGATCTGCTTCGCCACGTCCTCGAGCGAGGAATGCCGAATGTCCTTGCCATGCACCATGTAGATCACATATTCGCAGATATTTTTTGCATGATCGCCGATGCGCTCCAACGCGCGCACGATCCACATGATTTCGAGCGCGCGCCGGATGGTGCGCGGGTCTTCCATCATGAAGGTGATGCACTGACGCTGGATCGAGTCGTACTCCTCATCCACCATCTTGTCCTCTTGGGCGGTTTTGAGTGCTGCCTGAGAGTCCATGCGGGCGAACGCATCCAGCGCATCGTGCACCATCTGCGCCACCTGCCTGCCCAGGTGTTTGACCTCCCGGTACTTGTCCGCCGGACGCTCCATCGTGGCCAGACGCGATGCGATATAGCCGATCTTTTCACCTTCATCGCCGATGCGCTCGAGGTCGGTGATGGTTTTGATGATGGCAACGATGACGCGCAGGTCGCCCGCCGCCGGCGCTCGAATCGCCAGGATGCGGCTGCACTCCTCGTCGATCGATAATTCCATGCCGTTGACCTTGTAATCGTCGGTCGCCACCGATTCGCCCAGGCGGCTGTCGCCTTCGACCAGGGCGGTAATCGCCTTGTGCAGCTGCTGTTCGACGAACCCGCCCATCTGCAGCACCTGATTGCGCACCTTCTCCAAGTCTTCGTTGAAGCGGCGGGAAATATGATGGGTAAGATCGGCGGTTTCCATAGATTCAACCTTACTGCACTACCAAAGTGCGTGCGGACGAAATACTGGCGTTCGTTTACATCTGATTGTAGGCCACGTCAACCGTGTACGTAATATTTGTGACGTTCATGCACTCGCCGCGTTCCGCAGCTGCAGTTTCCAGATTCGCTGCTGGGGGAAGTGACAGGTAAAGGTACTGCCCTTGCCCTCCGTGCTCTGCACGTCCAGCCAGCCGCCGTGGCGCTGCAGCGCATGCTTGACGATGGCCAGACCCAACCCCGAGCCGCCCTGCCCGCGCGAACGCCCCGCATCGACTCGGTAAAAACGCTCGGTAAGCCGGGGAATGTGCTCTGCGGGGATGCCGATGCCGCTGTCGATCACGGAGAAATAGGCTCCCAGATCGTCGGTCCACCAACGCATCCGCACTGCCCCTTCCGGCATGGTGTATTTCAGCGCATTCACCAGCAAATTCGTGAACGCGGATTCGATCTCGTGCGCCGATCCGTACAGGCCATCGCTGGACTCCAAATCCAACAACACTTGGCGCGGCCGATCCGCACTGGCCAGCGCGTCGCGATGCAGCCGTTCCAGCATGTGCGGCACGTCGACGGGCTCGCGCGCGGCCTCGCCGTCCGCGGACTCCAGGCGCGACAACTCCAGCAGGTCGGCGATGATGGCGTTCATGCGCTGCGCCTGGGCGCGCATGTCCTTGATCGGACCGTCCCAGGCTGGATCGACCGAGGGGTCATCGGCCAAGGTGTCCAGGTAGCCGGAAATCACCGTCAGCGGCGTACGCAGCTCGTGCGATGCGTTGGCGACAAAGTCCTTTCGCATGGCTTCGAGACGCATCTGGCGCGTCACATCCCGCGCCAGCAGCAGCGATTGGCCGCCGCCGTACGGCACCATTTGCAGGGCCAAAAACATGTCGATCTGCACCGGCGGGCGGATGACCAGCGGCATCGAGAAATCATCGCTGTGCAAGTAGTGCGCGAACTCGGGAGCGCGAATCAGATTGTCGATGCGCAAGCCCACGTCCACCGGCCGCCTCAAACCCAACAATCGCGCGGCCTGGCGATTGAACCAGACGATCTCGCGCTGCGGACTCAAGATGATGACCCCATCGGGCAGCGCGGCAGTCGAGCGGCGCAATTCGCGGTAGAGCTGAACCAGGCGCTGCTTGTGATACTGCTTGCGGCGATGCAGGCGAATGACCTGGGCGATGATGTCGCCCCAAATTCCGCCGATGTTGGGGGGATCGATTTGCGAGCGCAGGCGCAGCCAGCGGTCCACGCGGTAGAGATTCAACAGCTGCCAGCCCAAGTACAGCCAGGCAGCGCCCAGGATCCAAACCCAAATAGGCCCAATCAGCAGACCTACACACAGGCCCAACAGCAAAATGCCCGCGAGCCGCGCGAGCGCGAAGGTCCACATCGCTGCCATGGGCTAGGAGCCTGCTCGCTTAGGCGTCTCGCGTCGAAAATCTATAACCCGCGCCACGCACTGTTTGCACCAACTTTTCCAAAGAAAATGGCTCGAGCGCCTTGCGCAGTCTGCGAATGTGCACATCCACGGTACGCTCCTCGACGTAAGTATTACCCCCCCAGACGCGGTCGAGCAACTGACCGCGCGTAAATACCCGTTCCGGGTGGGTCATGAAGAAATGCAATAGGCGGTATTCGGTGGGCCCCAGGGCGATTTCCCGCTCGCCGGCGCTGACCCGATGGCTCGAGTCGTCGAGTTTCAGGCCCTCGACTTCCACGATGTCATCGGCGCCTGCGGGCGCCGCACGCCGCAACACCGCCTGGATCCGGGCCAGCAATTCGCGCGGCGAAAAAGGCTTCGTAATGTAGTCGTCGGCGCCGCCCTCCAGACCGTTGACCTTGTCCTGCTCCTCCGCCCTGGCGGTGAGCATGATGACCGGAATTTCCTCGGTGTCCTTGGCGCGCTTCAGCGAGCGGGTCAGCTCCAGGCCGCTCATGTCGGGCAACATCCAGTCGACCAACATGAGATCGGGCCGAACGTCCACGATGCGAGCGCGGGCCTCGCGGCAGTCCTCGGCCTCACGGACTTCATAGCCCGCGCGCCGCAATCCGAATGCAATCATGTCGCGAATGGCTTTTTCGTCTTCGACCACGAGGATGCGCCTGGCTGACATTAAGGTAGTCCCTTGATTCCAAAGCCGAGTATTACAGACTTCGATTGTGACAGTTCCATGACTAAGGGAGCTGTCTCGAGGCGGGCCCCTGCGGCTGGGCGGCGCGTTCCGCTTCTGTCAGCGCCACTTTATCTCTTAAATAAAGCGGCTTGAGATCGGCGGGGTCGAGTCCGCCGCCGGCCGCTAGCCGCAGGGCGCCCAGCTGCGCGAATTCGCGGGCATTCGGCAAAGCCAACTCGTTTCCCGAATGAATCTCGACACCCGGAATCCGGGCAAGCTCAGGATAAGCGGAAAAACCGCGCCCAATGCCGATATGCCGACCCTTGAGCCCAAAGGCTACGCTCGCGGGCGGTCCCACTTTGAGCGCCCCGCTCTCGATCACCCCGCACGCGGCATCAGCCGTGAAGCAGCCCCAATACACCTCGCCCATGCGCGCATCCAGGCACGCCAGGGCCGCACCCGGCTGCTGCAAGACTTGCAGCGCCAATGCCTCCAACGTCGTGACCGGCGCAACGCGAAGACCGGCGCCGAATGCCAGGCCCTGCGCCACGGCCACGCTGATCCTGACACCCGTAAAGGCGCCCGGCCCGATGCTCGCGGCAATGCCGTCGAGCATGGGCAGCGACACTTGTCCTTCAGCCAGCACCGCTTCAACCAGGCTCAAGATTTGCTGCGCGCTGCTTTTGCCCGACTCGACGCTGCGCACCATCAATTCGCCGTTTGCCAGCAATGCAACCGAACTCGCCTCGGTGGCCGCATCCAGCGCCAGAACGCGCACTATCGGATGGACTCGGCGTTGGCAGGGATCTCTGCCTGGCGCGCCAATCGATCGCTCAAGAATTCGGCGGCCGCGGCGCTGTCGGTCACGATCGGACTCGGCGGCATCGAGTCCAAGAACATGCGCCCATACGCCTTTGTCCTGATGCGCGGATCGCCGATGACGATCACGCCAAAATCGTCGAAATCGCGAATCAACCGTCCAACCCCCTGCTTCAAGGCGAGCACCGCTTGCGGCAATTGATATTCGAAGAAAGGATTGCCGCCCCGGCGGCGAATGCCCTCCAGACGGGCCTTGAGCAGCGGATCATCGGGCGCGGCAAAAGGCAACTTATCGATCGCCACGATGGAAAGCGCATCACCCTTGACGTCGACGCCTTCCCAAAAACTCCCGGTCGCCAGGAGCACGGCGTTGCCGAGTTCTCGAAACCGATTCAACAACGCTTCGCGCGGCGCCTCGCCCTGCACCAGAACCGGGAAAGGCGGGTCGGGGAAACGCGCCTTCAGCGCACGAACACCCTCGGCCAAGCCGCGATAGCTGGTGTAAAGCAGGAACGCGCGACCGCCGCTCGCCTTGAGCAGCGGCGCGCAGGCGTCGATGAATTGATCGGCGAACGTGGGGTCCTGCGGTTCAGGCATACGGGGCGGCAAGAACAACCGCGCTTGGGTTCGTTAGTCGAAGGGACTGCCGATGCGCAGCGTGCGCGCTTCGGCCAAGCCGATCCGGGCTGCAAAATGCGAGAAATCCTCACCGATCGCCAAGGTCGCTGAGGTGAATACCCAGGCGCAAGGCCGCGACTCGACGTACTCTCGCAGGCGCTCGGCAACCTCGAAGGGCGTGAATTGCAGCGTCATGCCGTTGGCGGCGGCCTCGACCCAGCGCAAACCCGAATCGCCCGACAGCTCGCGCAACTGTGCCAGCGCATTGGCGAGCTTCGCGGCGCGGCGCGCGCAGTTCGCCGTACCGGCACCGCCGCCCAAATTCTCCAGCCGCACCGCCAAGTCGCTCAAGGCAGTTTCGATTTCCGGCAGCGCATCCACAAAGGAGTCCGGCAGATCCGACCACTCATAGCGGCCGGCGGGGCGTTGCAGAGCAAATCTCAATCCGTCCAGGTGCCCCTCCACCGCCAGCACCGCTTCGACAATGGCCGGCGCGCGAATCGCCGCAGCCGCCAACTCGGCGGTAATGTCCCGCATCAAGACTTGCACCTGGCGCACCGACCAAACCTGGCCGAAGAACTGCGCGGCGATATCCGGTACTTGATGCGCCTCGTCCAAGATGACCGCCTCGGCACCGGGCAAGAGATCGCCAAATCCTTCGTCCTTCAGCGCCAAATCGGCCAGCAATAAATGATGGTTCACCACGACGATGTCGGCGGCCTGCGCATTGCGGCGGGCGTCGAACACATGGCAGCGCGAAAATTGCGCGCATTCCTGGCCCAGACAATTCTCGCGAGTCGAGGTGATGCTGGGCCACACCGGGGACTGCTCCGGCAGGTCGGTGAGTTCGGCCAAATCGCCGCTCTTCGTTGTTGCCGCCCAACGCGACACCCGCGCCAGCAGCCGAGCAACATTACGCTCCGGGCCCAGCAATGAGCCCTGCTGGGTCGCAAGCTCCAGCCGATGCCGGCAAAGATAATTGGTGCGGCCCTTGAGCAGCGCAATCTTCACCGGTAGCCCCAGTGCCTTCGCCAGCATCGGCACGTCGCGCCGGAACAGTTGATCCTGGAGCGTCCGCGTGCCGGTCGAAATGATGACGCTGCGTCCGGACAGCAGCGCGGGTATCAGGTACGCAAAGGTCTTGCCGGTGCCCGTACCCGCTTCGACAATCAGGGGCTCGAGCCGCGCAAGCGCCGCGCCCACCGCTTTGGCCATCACGGCCTGCTCGGGCCGATAGGCATAGTTCGGCAGCGCCCGCGCCAGCGGGCCGGCCGTGCTGAAAATTTCTTTGTAGTCGCTGTTCATCGAATCATTGCTTACACGGCATAGCTTGCTTGGACGGGATAGCCTACGACGAATCGGCGCGGACTATTTCACGCGCGCGCGAAAACGCACAAACGCCACCGAATTGCTCTTCAGACTATTCTTCAAATGCCAGCGGATGTGGGTGTAATCGGCGGCGGCGGCGGGACGCAGCCGTCCGTCCGCATCCTGAATTTTCAAATTTTCCGCCGCATCAAAGCTGCGGCCCCCGTCCACCGAGTAGCTGATCTCGTTCGCAGGTCCCACCGCCGATTCAGCCACATATGACATATGCTGCGGCACCGGGTAAGTCACCGTCGGCGCGCGAACCGTGGTCGCAGCGGTGTTGCGCACTTCGAGCGTGTAAATGACCCAGTCGCCCGACACCACCCGGTCCGCCGGCGCCAATTTGGAAATTTCCCGCCCCTCTCTGACGGTCTGCGATTCGACCTCGGCGATCGCCTTGATGGTGATCGATCCTGAGTCTCCCTGGCCGTGGGCAAGCGCTGCCAAGAGAATGGTGAATAACCACCCGAGCGATACGTGGGTTCTGCTGTACATATTGCGGGCGCGCTCAATCGCTTATCGGCGGTGATTGTAAGACATTTATAATCAGCTACTTAGGAATAATTTCGAATTTAATTCTCCTATCGGACGGGAATTCTCAACGGTGCCTGCAAATTTCTTGTCGGCGGATTCTCACATATCAAAGGGAGTTGGCGAGCCCAGACCCATCTGTCATCCTTATCGGCCTATCAATCTCTCTTCTAGGGACCACCATGGCCACAGCCCCGCAGCACGTAACCCTTGCCTCCATGAATCGCGACGTCGCGGCTTGGGTCGAGGAAGTCGCCAAGCTCACACAGCCGCAGAAGGTTTATTGGTGCGATGGCAGCGATGCTGAATTCGCGGCGCTGGAGCGTGAGTTGGTGGCGGATAAGCAGTTGCTGCCGCTCAACCCACAAAGCTTTCCCGGTTGCGTGCTGTCGCGCTCGCATCCTTCGGATGTCGCGCGCGTGGAGCACCTGACTTTTGTTTGCACCAAGAATAAAGAAGATGCAGGCCCCAATAATCATTGGATAGACCCAAAACAGGCGCATGCGCAAATGGACGCCTTGTTCGCAGGCTGCATGCAGGGACGAACTCTTTACGTGGTGCCCTATTGCATGGGCCCCATCGACTCGCCCTTCTCACGCTGCGGCGTTGAAATCACCGATAGCGCGTATGTGGTGCTGAACATGCAACTCATGACGCGCATGGGGCACGCTGCGCTGGAGCGCATCACGCGCGACGGCACCTTCGTCAGGGGTCTGCATTCCACCGGCGATTTGAATCCCGAACGCCGCTTCATCATGCATTTCCCCGAAGAGCTGTCCATCAAGAGCTTTGGCTCGGGCTACGGCGGCAACGCGCTGCTCGGCAAGAAGTGTCATGCGTTGCGCATTGCCAGTTGGCAGGCGCGCAGCGAGGGCTGGCTGGCGGAGCACATGCTGATCGTCGGCATCGAAAATCCTCAGGGTGAAATTCACTACCTGGCGTGCGCCTTCCCTTCTGCCTGCGGCAAAACCAATTTGGCGATGCTGATTCCTCCGGCGAGCTACCAGGGCTGGAAAGTCTGGACCGTGGGCGATGACATCGCGTGGCTGCACCCCGGCAAGGACGGCCGTCTGTATGCCATCAATCCGGAATCCGGATACTTCGGCGTGGTGCCGGGAACCAACGCCAAGACCAATCGCAACGCCTACGACATGATTCACAAGGACACGATTTTCACGAATGTCGGTTTGACCGCCGACAATCAACCGTGGTGGGAGGGTTTGACCGAAGGCAAGCCCGTGACCGATTGGCAGGGACGGCCTTACGACCCAGCCAATGGTCCCGCAGCACAACCCAACTCTCGCTTCACCGTCTCCGCCAAGCAAAATCCGAACTATTCGAAGCTGGCGGATGCGCCCGGCGGCGTGCCGATTTCGGCCATCGTGTTCGGCGGCCGCCGCCGCACGCTCGCACCCCTGGTGTATCAAGCGCGAAATTGGCTGCACGGCGTTCTCGTCGGCGCCGGCGTGGCCTCGGAGACCACGGCTGCTGCCACGGACGCGATCGGCGTGGTGCGGCGGGATCCGATGGCGATGAAGCCCTTTGCGGGCTACAACTTCGGCGACTATTGGTCGCATTGGATCAATGTCGGCGCCAAGCTCAAATCGCCGCCGCAAATCTTTCACGTCAACTGGTTTCGCCAGGACAACGCCGGCAAATATTTGTGGCCCGGCTTTGGCGAAAACTTGCGCGTGCTGCGTTGGATCATCGATCGCTGCAAGGGTAGAGCCGCTGCGCGCGACACCGCGATTGGGAACCTGCCGAATCCGACGGATTTGGATTTGCAGGGATTGCAGATCAGTCCGGCGGCGCTCGAGGAACTATTGGCGGTCGATCCGCCGCTTTGGCGGGAAGAATTTGCCGGAATCGAGAAATACATGGCGGAATTCGGCGACCGCGTCCCGCAATCACTCAAAGCCGAGCTGCAGAGCGCGCTGGCGCGGGTTCATTCCTCGCAGGTGTAGCGAATAACCTGAGACGAGTTGCTGTCGGGCGCCTTGCCGAGTCCGATCAAACCTTCGCCGCGAATTCGCATGGAATCGCGGCGCACGAAGGCTTCCTCGCCGTCTTTGCCGAGAACAAACGTGCCGTTGGTGCTCTGATCGATCAGCATGAATTTGTTGCGATTGATTTCCACGCGGGCGTGCAGGCGTGAAATGAGATTGCCTTTCACCACCAGGTCGTTTTCCTCGGCGCGGCCGATGGTGATGTTGGCGCGAGTCTCGTTCACGAGGACTTCCTGCCCTTGATACCGTAGGCGCAGGCGTTGCGATTTGGTCGCCTTCTCGCGCTCCCGCGAGGTAATGGCGATTTCCGGCACCATGCTGGTGACATCCTCGGTCTGCCACAACACCTCGAACAGCGCCACTTCGCTGCTGCGCCCTTTGAGCGTGGCAATGTCGATCTGGCGCACCGACGTGCGCCAGTCGGGCGACAAGCGCTCAACCATGGTTGCCGTGGTCATGATCTGGCCGGCCTTCGCCTGACTGGTCATGCGATTCGCGGTATGCACCGCAGATCCAAATATATCTCGGTTCTCCAGGACCACCGCACCGAAGTTGCAGCCGATGCGGATGGCAACGGTCTGTTCGTCGACCTTGAGCTGAGGATGCGAGGTGATCTGTCGCTGCATCTGTGCGGCGGCATTCAAAGCATCGTCGGCCGTGGGAAAGGTCGCCATCACCTCATCGCC
>DATHFW010000169.1:0-6484 GCA_035317945.1 Steroidobacteraceae bacterium
CACCGGCCCGACCGGCCGCTGGTCCATGAGAAAAATCACCTTGCCGCGCGCGGCATCGAGCGTCGGCCATTCGTGCTGTAGAACCGCGTCCTGGAGCGTCGCGTGCTTGCCGCGCACTTGATCCGGCGTGATCATTTCATTTGCTGAGAACACCGAACGGATTTCGGCATCGAGGGCATCAAAGGTCGCCGCGGTAAATTTTTCCGGAGTCGTCGCCTGATACTGCGGCGGCAGGTCGGATTGCTTGGTCTCCAGCAGAATGAAGATGGGTACGTGCTTTGGATTTGAGTGCGACCAGGCGCGGACGATTTTAAGACAGGCGATTAATTGCTGACAGGTGCTGCGGTAGTCGAAGTCCTGAAGGTGCATGACCTTGAAACCCGGCTCTCTCATCAGGCCCTCGGCATCGAAGTCCGGGTCCTTCGGCAAATTCGCTGCCGCGACCGCGTCGGGTCCTTTGGGATGCGCGTAGCGTCCGCCTTGGCTGTCGGCAAAGATGTCCAGTTCGATCTGGCGCACGCCCGCTGTGAACTGCCGATCGAGCGGTGCGTGCCGATACTCGAGCGACTGGTAGACCTGCGGGTTCCTGTCGAGAAAGAGCTTGGCTTCGCTGGGCGCGATGCCGGCGTGGTAGCTGTTGTGCGTGCCGATGACCTGGATTTCGTTCAACTTGACCGCGTCGCGGGAGGGCGCGGACTGCGCGGCGAAGGCCGGAGCGGCGGCGCACAGCGCCATGGCGCACCAAGACAGGGAACGGTTTGAAAGCATACAAGGACTCCGAAGCAGCGGCCGGCGCGTTTAGTATAGTCCCGGCGTCATTGCACTTTTGAGATCGGCCGGCCGGTGTCCTACATCTGCTTGAACAGGTGTCCAAACTGGCGGCTGACGGCGAGCTCGTCTTTGCGGCCCTTGAGCGTCAAGGTCAAATGACCCAGCTCGTCGCGCTTCGCGAGTGCGATATGCCGCGAGTTGACCACAGTGCCGCGGTGAACCTGCCAAAAAATCGTATCGTCGAGCTGTTCCAACAGTTCTCTCAACGGCATGCGAATGATGCTGTCGCCTTCGCGCGTCGCGACGGTGATGTATTTGTCTTCGGCCTCGAACCAAAGAATCTCGTCTACCGGAATGAGCTTGACGGTCGTACCCGCGCCCGCCCGCACGAAGCGCAGCTTCTCCCTGCGGCCCGGGCCGCTCCCCAATAGTTCGGCGATGCGAGTCGCCATCGCGCCGACCGAATCATCGTTGGTGCTGCCGCGCGCCAACTGGTTCGACAGCCGTTCGACGCACTTGGTCAGGCGCGCAACCTCGACCGGCTTGAGCAGATAGTCGACCGCCGCCGTCTCAAACGCATCGAGCGCATAGGCATCGTACGCAGTGACGAAGACGATGAGCGGCGGACGGTCCTTCAAGCACAACTGCCGGGCCGCTTCGAGCCCGTCGAGTTGCGGCATGCGCACATCAAGAAATGCAACGTCGGGGGAAAATTCATCGGCCAGCTTCAGCGCTTCGGCACCGTTGGCGGCCAAGCCTGAGCATCGGGCCGACGGCCAGTGCTCTGCCAGCTGCTTCGCCAGTGCCCGGGCCAGTAGCGGCTCATCCTCTGCAATGATGTAGCTGTAGGGCGTGCTCATCCGGCAGGTCTGGAGAGCAAATTCAGCGGCACCTCGATCGCGGCATGCGTTCCGCGCGACGCGCCGGGTTCGACGATCAATCGCGCCGAGCTGCCGAACAGCGACTGCAGGCGGTCGCGTATGTTTTGCAGGCCTGCGCAGGTGCCGGAAGTATTCGCGTTGCCGAGGCCGACGCCGGTGTCGTCAACCGACAGTTTCAATGTGTCGCCGGCGCACTGCACGCTGACGCGAATGTTGCCGCCGGAGCAAGCCGGTTCGATGCCGTGCGTAATGGCGTTTTCCACCAGCGGCTGCAGCAGCATCGCGGGGAAGTTCAGCCGCAGGCACTCCGGATCGCAATCGAATTCGGTGGTCAAGCGATTGGGCAGGCGCAGCGCCATTATCCCTAGGTAGGCCTTCAATAATTCCACTTCAGTCTGCAGGGTGGCTGCCTCGCTGCGCGCGTGCGTGAGCGCCGCCCGTAAATAGCGGATCAGATTGGCGAGCAAATTGCGCGCCTCTCCCGCATCCACCGCAATGAGTGCATCGAGATTCGCCAGGGTATTGAATAGGAAATGCGGTTCGATCTGCGCCTGCAGGGCTCGCAGCTGCGCCTCAATGGCGGCGCGTTCGGCGCGTTCCACATCGCGTTTGCTTTGCGCCAGCTGAACCCAGCTGAAGTTGATAAAAAGTGCCATGCTGCCTGCGGCCAGCGAGAATCCAATCGCGACCAACCAGGTGTGGCGCTCCTGCAAGAAGTTCGACGGCTGGCGCAAAAAGATCTGTGAGAGCAGTTCCCCGCCGATGGCGCCTATGATGACCAGCGCGAAATAGATGACGAAGCGCGTGACCATGCGGCCGCGAAACCGCTGCATCACGGTGCAACGCACGGAAGCGATCAGCGCCAGAATCGTGAAGCCGATGCAGTAAGAGACCACGAGATTCGGAATGACTGCGTCCCACGAACGCAGCAGCAATGCGATGAGCAGGGCAATGATGGTGTTGATCACCAGCACCATGGGCAGCCGGCGACGCAAAAAATCTATCACCGTGTCTTGGGTCTCGTCGAAGAAAGGCGAAAATCGCTCGCGCTCAATTTGCGGATGGGTCTTCATTCAAGTCCATTGGTTGCGCTGATCCCGAGTCTATCGCCCTTCCATCCCCGGTGCATGACCGGAATTTCAGGGCGTTCGCGCTGAGCACTTAGACCTTGGTAGGAGCATCTCCGTTAAGTTGTACCGCGGAGGCACTGTAAATAACGGCACGCCGGCGCGCGGGAATTGCGGCAAATCGGCGGTCCGGCGGCGCGAACGGCGCCCCGGGGTCGCGAACGGCTGCGCCGCCTCGCCGCGGGTTTATGATTCCATCAGCGTTATGTCCATTCGCGTGCAAAGAGACCCAGCAGCCTTCAAGACGAACCCGCCCGGTTTGTCCTTGAAATCGCCTGTAAATCCTTCAGGGTCGGTGACGCCGTGCCAGGGCTCGATACAGATAAAGGGCGCTCCAGGTTTCGTCCAGACCCCAAGATAGGGGGCGTCGGGAAAGCCGATTTTGAGGCGCGGCCCATCGTTGCTGCCGTAGAGAACCGATCGGCTGTTGATTTGATCGAAGATCAATACATCGTCTTGAAACAGTGAATCGGCGAGCGCTAGGCGCCGCTGAGTGATGGGCGTCGGATGGCGTTCGGCGGTCAGCAAACCCGCCGAGTCGATGCGTCTGGCCGGCGCAGGCTCGTCGCACTCGAACTCGATAAAGTGCGCGGAACGCGCGTGTCCAAAGGGCAGCGGCCAACGGAATCCCGGGTGATAGCCGAAACTCGCGGGCATCGCCGTGCTGCCCTTGTTGCGAATCCACGTGGTTACGGAAAGCGTCGCGCCGTTGAGCTCGTAGCGCACCTCCAATTCAAATTGGAACGGATAAACCTGCAGGCTCGACTCGTCGGCGACCAATCTAAATACCGCGGCCGAGGAACTCGCGCTGTCGATCGAAAAGAGTTTGCCGCGCGCGAATCCATGCCTCGAAAGCGGGTAGCGCTTGGTACCCAACCGGTAAGTGCCGCCTTCGAGCACGCCCACGATGGGAAAGAGCAGCGGCGCGCGTCCCGCCCACACCTTGGGGTCGCCATTCCACAATAGATCGAGCGCCGCGCGGTTCTTCAACGCAGACAGCTGCGCGCCGAGAGGATCGATTTCGGCGACGAGTTGGTCGGAACTGATCGATACCCATGGATTCATGAAAATCGATACTACCGCGTCCGCCCGACCGCCACGCCGCCGCGTGGCTGACCAGTTAATTTCCCTAGAGTGATTGCCAAATAACCCGAGCGGTGAACAGGGGTTTTACTCACGGGTGTCTGATGTCCCCCGGCGAATTTAGTTCTATTCTCAGATACACAATATATCTAAAAATGGGATGAGAACCTCGACCGAAAAATCCGAAATCTCAAGGAGTTGGCACTCATGCGAAGTCTATGGTCTTCTGCGGCCGCTTTGACGGCCTTCGTTTCTCTGGCCGCGAATGTGGCACCCGCCGATTCGCCGCCGGTCCGGATGTGTAGTGAGTCTCCATCGGCACCGTCTTGTACCGCGGTGCGCGGCGACCGATCCGAGGGGTGGGTACCGCAAAGTCGCTCAGAAGTGATGGCTCAGCACGGCATGGTCTCCACGGTTCAGCCGCTCGCCGCCATGGCCGGCGCGCGAATTCTCATGCAGGGCGGCAATGCCATCGATGCCGCGGTGGCCACGGCGGCGGCGCTCAACGTGACCTATCCTGCGAATGTCGGCATCGGCGGCGACCTGTTTGCGATCATCTACATCGCGAAAGAGAAGAAAGTCTATCAGCTCAACGCCAGCGGCATCGCGCCCAGCGGGGAGACGCTCGCCCATCTCAACGCGCTTGGCTACAAATGGAACTCTGCAAATTGGGGACCGGGATCCGGAATGCCGTCGGGCGGCATATTGACCGTAACCACGCCGGGTTCGCTGTGGGGATGGCAAGAGGTTCTTGATCGGTTCGGCACGATGAACTTCAAGAAGGTTCTGCAACCGGCCATTGACTATGCGGAGAATGGTTTTCCCATTACCGAGGAGATTGGCGATGGTTGGCAGCTGCCCAAGGCCCTTCCGCTCCAGGGATGCTGCACTCAGCTCGATCCGGATTCGATCAACACCTATTACATCAACGGCGCACCTCCTGCGATCGGCACGGTCTTTAGAAACCCTGATTTGGCGCGCACTTTCCGCTTGATTCAGCAACACGGGCGCGACGTCTTTTACAAGGGCGAGATCGCGCAAGCCATCGTCGCGAAGTCGAATCAGCTCGGCGGAACGATGACGCTCGAGGATCTCGCCAACTACAAGGGCGAATGGGTGACACCGGCATCGACCACGTATCACAACGGCGAGTTTGGCCTTTTCGCCTCGACGGCGCCGTCCCAGGCCTGGGGCATCATGGAGGCGATGAATATTCTGGAAGCCTGCGTGCCGACCTGGTATCCGGGCCAGAGCCTCGCGACTCTGGGGCCCGCCAGTCCTCAGTACTGGCATGCCTTGATCGAAACCAAGAAACTGGTTTATTCCGACACTTATGCGCACAACGCCGATCCGGACGTAGTGTCGGTGCCGGTCGCCAAGCTGACCTCGAAAGCGTACGCCGCATCCCTTTGCAGCAAGGTCAATCCCGCGCACGCATCGCCCACCGTTCCGCCGAGCTTTGATGCGACTCCTGCCGCGGCCGCCGCCGGAAA
Organism: Steroidobacteraceae bacterium; assembly: GCA_035317945.1. Lineage (GTDB taxonomy): Bacteria > Pseudomonadota > Gammaproteobacteria > Steroidobacterales > Steroidobacteraceae > Bog-1198. Next base: position 5,356 of record DATHFW010000169.1, read on the forward strand.
CATCGGTGGAGACACGATTTACCTCACGACTGCAGACCGCTGGGGCAACATGGTGTCGTGGATCAACAGCAACTTCGCCGGTTTCGGATCCGGCATCACGGTGCCCAAGTACGGCTTCATTCTTCACAACCGCGGCGGCTTGTTCACGCTCGATGCAAAAAGTCCCAATGTCATCGCGCCTCACAAGCGGCCGTACAACACGCTGTCGGCAGTGTTCGCCACGCAGAACGGCAAGCCCTTGCTGACGACGGGGCAACACGGCGGTGATCAGCAGGGCATGGGCAACATGCAGGTGCTGGTAAATATTCTCGATCTTGGCGCCAACATGCAGGCTGCGGGCGACATGGGGCGCTTCACCCACGCGCAAGTTGCCAATACATTGCAATTGGAGACTCAGCTCTTCGATCTGGTCGGGCCGCAGCTGATCAGCATGGGCCACAAGGCGTCGACTGCCGGCGGCGGCATCGCCGGAGGCTATCAAGGCATCATGTTTGTGCCCAATCCCGAAGGCGGGCGAGTGACGAACTGTGACAACAACAACGACACCGATTGCGGCGTGAACGGCTTCTACCGAGCCGGATCGAATTTCAGGGAGGACGGCGACTCAATCGGTTGGTGAAACAAGGGCGGTCTTTCGAATTGGTATCGGGGCTCTCCGGGAAGCCTTAAGTTCCCGGAGAGCTCGTCATCGCTGACCGCCTAAGCCGGCTAGAACTGATAGTTGATCGAGAATGCCAGCTCGCGCTGCGTGCTGGCTTGCGTTATGGGACTGATATCGGGACTGCCCTTCAACTTGGTGAGGGCGGCGTCGATATTCAGCAGCCAATGAGCCGTCAAGAATCCGGTGGCGCTGAAGCCCACGCCGACCGATTGCATGCCGGCATGGGTATCGAAGACCGGATGGCCCGAGGCCAGGGACTGCGCCGGAGTCACGCCAAATTCGCTTTGCAAGTAGCGGTGAGTGGCGAGTGTGACCGACGGGCCGGCAAACATGACGAACTTCTTCGAACTCCCGGGAAGCGGCATATAGATGCCGACGTCGCCGACCGTGCCGTTGGCGCCGCCCAAGATCTGCCTGGCGTCCACGCGCAGTATCAGCGGAAATTTTTTCGACAGGACGTACGTGGCG
>DATHFW010000170.1:0-6817 GCA_035317945.1 Steroidobacteraceae bacterium
AATCGCCGTGGACTATCCTGCGGGCGAGTCCATACCCGTCAGTTTGCATGACGGCAGCAGGGTGGTGCTGCGCAAGCTCGATCCGTCCTACGACCCGACCGATCGCAGCGCTGCGTACAACTACATCGAAAACAAGCTCAAGCAGAATGAATACGTGACCGGGCTCATCCACATCGATGCAGCGGATAACACCGAGTTTCACAACTTGAACCGCACGGCGAAGGCGCCGCTCAACAGCATCCCGTTCGAAAAACTCTCACCCGGCAGCGCGGCTCTCGACAAGCTGATGGGCCGCTATCGATAAGGATCTCGATCCGCTCTTCGGGACCTACTGGCGCCGCAAATGCGTGGCCGACAGAAATAGGCGGGCCGGCTCGCCCAATAATTCGTAGATCGCCATATAAGAGCGCAGCAGCGTTTCGGGGTTCGGCATGAGGCGAAGCATGCCGAAATCCCTGTGGGCCAGAATGCCGGCGGGCGCCGGAACGACCTCGAAACCGGCCTCCGTGAATTCTTGCGCGGCGCGCCACATGTGAGTTGCATGCGTCACCAGAACAATGCGGTGCACGCCGTCGGCTTTGAGGAGCCGCGCAGAATTGCGCGCATTTTGATAGGTGTCGTAGGCAGAAGCGTCGATCCAATGCGCCTCGACGCCGAAATTTCGCTCAAGCGTATCGTGCATGGCGCGGGCCTCGAGCGAGAACCCAGTGACGAGAACCGGCAGACCGGTCTTGTGCGTGAGGTACGCGCCGTAGCTCAATCTTTCCAGCAAAAAAGGGTCCGCAGCGGGACCTCCGTATTCAGGAGCCAGAGCACGCTGGCCGCCGCCGCCCAAGATCACAATCGCCTGGGCGTTCGCGGCGAGCTGCAGATCCAGCGGCGGATAGCGCTCCGCCAGGCGCGTGAGGCCGTCGGACACAATCGGAGTCGATAAAAGCCATAAAGACCCGACACCCACTATCAGGCAAATGCGCGCCAGCACCGGTCGACGCTTGAGCAGCAGGAGACTCAGCAGCGCCAACAAAAGTGGGCCGGAAGGGGGCAGAACCAGCTCTTTCAGCAGTGTCTTGAGTTGCAATAACCAAATCAAAAGTGAGCCGCCCCTGTGCCGCGCAAGGCATTTGCTAAACGGTGGATTCTACCAAAGCTGCCACTGATCGAAGAGCAGTACCTGAATTGCGACCAGCGTGTTCGTCGTCGCGTGCGCGGCGACAGACTCGCCAAGTTTGCCGGTCTTCACGGCCACCGCGCCATACGCAATACCCGCGACGATGCCCGGAAGCCATAGGCTGCCGTGCATGAGGCCAAACACGACTGCGCTGATGGCGATCGCCGGCCAGCGAACGCTTTGCAGAGCAACCGAGTCGAACTCCGCGCTGCCGATACGGCGCATCAAAAATCCGCGGTAGGCCAGTTCTTCCGCGATCGGCACCGTGATGATTGCCGCTGCCGCGCGGCATCCGATCCACGCGGCGCGCGCCGAACCCGATAGCCGCGCCAGGTCATCCGGCATTGCCGCCGGCGACGTCACGACGTGTGCGCACGCCGACCACACGCCGAAGATTGCCACGCCCGTCAGTACGCCGCGCCAGCTAAATCCCCAATTCATATTGCCGTAGCTGCGCCGGTAGGCCCACAGCGCAGCCGCAGCACACACGATTCGCAAGGGATATAAAAAATCGAAGCCCCCGGAAGCGGCGTGCGTGATCATGCCGGCGGCGAGAATCGCCAACAGCGGCATCAAATAGGCCGCGGTCGCGTCGTGCACGCCGGCGTCGGGGAGCGGCGCCGTGCGGTTCAGCCAGGTACTGCGCTTGGCGACATACGCGACCCCGAATGCGGCCAAATTAAACGCGATCCACCCCGCTTGAGAGTGAAAGCCCACCGTCGCGATTTTTTCATAGCCGGCATCGCCCATGAGCACCAACGCGGCGATGCGCACCGTGTTCAATAAAAATATGAGCAGCACCGCGATCGGGACAATGATCAGCGCGCGCGGGAAAACATACTCGCGGCGGAAATACCAAAGCCATGCCGTGCAGAATGCGAGCATCAGACCCACGCCTTCCAGCCCCGAACACATCTCCGACACTTGCACCGCGAAATTATCGGTGATCAAGGTCAAGGTCGATGCATCGGTGCGCAGCGACGGAATCAGCGGGCGCAGCACCATGCTGACGAGCCGAAACGTGATTGCGGCTGCGGGAGCCCATAACAACTGGCTCAATTTGAATACCAGCATTGCGCCGGCCGCCGGCAGCAGCGAATAGACCGGCAGCGCACCCGTTTGCCGGACTGCATGGACCCAAAACCGCAGCGGCGCGATCCCGGCAAACAGCGCCAGGGCTGCGGCCAGGCCGCAGGCGTGCCATCCCAGGCTCAACAGCGGAAAGGGTACGGCACCGCCGCGGTACAGCAGCGACGACAACAGCGCGAAGGGTGCGAGCAGCGCCGCATGCACCAGCAGCCAGGCGATGCGCACCGGCGCTTCGTTGGACAGTGCCGCAACGCCCGCGTTGCCGCTGCCGCGCAGGTACAGCAGTATCGCGAAGGATCCCGCATAGGCGATCGCGAAGCGGAACACCCAGTGCTGAATGTCGTGAGTGAGTTTCGCGGCGCCGGTGAGCGCATCCAGCGCCGGGCTTTGGATCAAACCGGATATCAGGAGTGTTTCAATCGCCAGGATCGCCGCGGCGAGAAGCAGACGCGCCAGCAGACCGAACCGAGGCTTTTGCAGGACTGAGGTACTCGACAAGGGCATGTTCACGCTGCGAGTCTAGCGCGCACGCCAAGTGGCCGGGCGAGATTAAGGTGATGAGAGTCTCAGGACGTGAAACCGCGGCGGGAAAGTGTCAATATCCGCCGATGCAAAAATTCACCATTCGTACAGCCATTGTCGCGACCGGTCTTGTCTTCGCCTGCGGCCGCGCATTCGCTCAAGACGCTCTCAAGATGCAAACCTGCGAAGCGACGCCGCAGCCGGCCTTTTGCAGCGCCGTTCGCGGCGCACGAGCGCAGGGGTGGCCCGCCCAGAGCCGCTCGGAGGTGATGGCGCAACACGGGATGGTCGTGACCAGTCAACCGCTGGCTGCCCAGGCAGGCTTACAAATACTGCAGCATGGCGGCAATGCCATCGACGCCGCCGTGGCGACGGCCGCGATGCTGAACGTGATGGAACCCATGATGGTGGGTATGGGCGGCGACCTATTTGCCGTCATCTACATCGCCAAAGAGCGGAAAATCTATGTGCTGAACGCCAGCGGCATGGCTCCTAGCGGCGCAACCGTCGAGCGGTACAACAAACTGGGTTACGCCTGGAATCCGAAGAATTGGGGTCCGGGCTCAGGCATGCCCCCGCATGGAATATTGACCGTCACGGTGCCGGGTGCGGTGTGGGGATGGCAATCCGCGCTCAAGCGCTTCGGCAAGCTGACTTTCAAAGAGGTGTTGGAACCGGCAGCTCGCTACGCGCAAAACGGGTTTCCGATTTCCGAACGGATTGCGCATGACTGGCGCTTGCCCGATGCATTGCCGTTGCAAGCCTGCTGTACGTCAGCGGATCCCGACTCCATCAAGACATGGTACGTAAATGGCGTGCCCCCGCAGCCCGGGGCGGTGTTTAAAAACGCCGAGCTCGCGCGCACCTTGCGACTGCTGCAGACGCAGGGAAGCGACGCCTTTTACAAAGGCGAGATCGCCCGGGCCATTGTCGCGAAGTCGCAGGCTCTCGGCGGCACGATGACCCTCGAGGATCTGGCGAACTACAAAGGGGAATGGGTCGAACCCGCACGCAGCCAATATCATGGCTACGACATTCTGGAGTTGCCGCCGCCGGCGCAGGCCTGGGCCACGGATGAGATCCTCAACATTCTGCAGGCCTGCGTGCCCCAGTGGGCGCCCGGCCAGACCCTCGCCTCGCTGGGCCCTGCGAATCCCCAGTATTGGCATATGCTCATTGAAGCGAAGAAGCTCGCCTACGCCGACCTGTATCAGTACAACGCCGATCCTAATTTCGTCGCCGTGCCGCTGGCAAAATTGTTGTCCGAATCGTATGCGGCATCGCTTTGCGGAAAGGTGAATCCGCAGCGCGCCTCCACGCCCGGCCCGGAAGGAAATTTTCCAATGCCGGGCGACACCATCGTGCTGTCATCCGCAGACAGCGAAGGCAACATGGTTTCATGGGTAAACAGCAATTTCAGTGCCTTCGGCTCAGGTCTCACGGTGCCGGGCTATGGTTTCATATTGCACAATCGCGGCGCCTTGTTCACGCTCGATCCGAAAAGCCCCAATATCATCAAACCGCATAAGAGGCCTTTCAATACGCTGTCTGCGGGCTTCGTGATGCATGGCGGGCAGCCGCTGATGACGGTGACGCTGATGGGCGGGGATATGCAAGCGCAGGGACACGCGCAGACCTTGGTGGATATCTTCGATCTCGGCGCCAACTTACAGGCCTCGGCCGACATGGCGAGATTCCGACATTCACAGGTGTCGAACACGCTGAGTCTGGAGACGCCGCTCTACGATCTTGTCGGCTCAAAGCTTGCGGCGATGGGGCACACTGTGAAATCCGTCAGCGGCGAGGATGTGGGCGGGGTGCAGGTCATCATGTTCGTGGCGGATCCAGGTGCTGCCCAGACAGACGAAGCGGGTTCTGCCAAACGCGTTCCAGGCTACTACCGGTCCGGATCTGATTTCCGGAAAGACGGACAAGCCGTGGGTTGGTGATGCTCGAAGCCGAAGCGAATCACAGAATCAGCAGCAACCCACGCTTCTTCTGAGCGGTGGTGTCAACCGTGTTCATCGCCTCATACAGCCGTTCCGACTTCACCAGCCATGGGCCGTATTTCCTATTGACGTCGAGGACCAACACCAAATCTTCCTCGTTGAGGTATCCCGCGAGGGGAGAGTGATGGCCGCCGCCTGTGGCGAACAGAGGGCCGCGTGAGAAATTAATGACGTAGCGACGCGACGGGTCATTCACGTGGCTCAGTTGTTCGCGAAAAGCGGCCAAATCCATGTCGCGCAACACCGTGACCATTCTTGGCAGCTTCATCCGGGCGAGGTCGGCGAGCTGATCAAGGGTGAGGCCTTGGGGCAAGTAGCCAAGCACCGTGAAAAAGTTCGTGCCTTGCAAGATGCTCTCTTGGTTTCCCGGTTGTTTGAGCGAATGCAGCACATTGACCAGGCTGGCCGGGCCGCAGACACTGGCGTTGCGCTGAAAATCAATGTCCGACCGGTAAGCCGCCGCCGCCGGCAGCGCCCATGCCTTCTTGAGCAGCGCGGGGTCTTGGTAGTCGCGGGTCTCTTTGATCGAGACAACATGTGCGTAGTCGGCGCTGCCTGCGGATATGAGCGATGGGAGAACTACGGCGGAGCCGCCCAACAAGAGAGCCGCTGTGGCCGTCCACACAACAATCTTGCGAGTTCGCGTCATTTTGCGAACCTCAATGTGCCACGGGGCTCTGGATGTTGCGCACCATCTTCAGGACCATTGGCTATTTGCTCCCCGCGTAATGCCGGTTTTTTTGCGGCGATTTTGGCCAGTCTCGCGCCTTTTTACGGCTGTGTCGAATCGAGGCAATTGATGCAGATGGCGCATTGCGCTAGGGAGCGACCAACCGGCGCTTGCCGTCGGCGGATAGCATCACGCCGGGCTCGTCCAGACCGGTTCTATCCCACAGTTCGCAGGTCACTTCCCGGTGACGTTGATCCAGTGCCTCGCAATAATTGGTGTAGATGCATAGGCGCACCTTGTCGCCGGCGCCGGCGCGAACTTTGGCAAACCAATCCGGATCCGCCAGCGCCTGGCGCGCGAATCCGACAATATCCGCAGCTCCGCTCGAGAGCGCATGCTCCGCTTGATTGAAATGATGGATGCCGCCGGAGAGCACGATGGGCGTGTCGAATCCAGCCCGGCGAATCTTGGCGCGGATCCGCGTGGACGCGTCGTTGTTGCGGCCGAAGGGTCCGATGGCATCCGAATAATAGGACGGCATGCACTCGTAGCCGCTACGGCCCGTGTAGGGATACGCGGCCTCGCCGATTTTGGGCTGCGATGCATCCTCGAATTTCCCGCCGCGGGAAAGGGAGATGAAATCCATGCCCGCGCCGGCCAGGCGTTCGGCAAAATATTCCGCATCCTCGACGGTGCTGCCGGACTCGATGCAGTCCTCCGCCAGCATGCGGCAGCCGACTGGATAGTCGCCGCCCACTCGTGCGCGAACGGCAGAGTACACCTCGAGCGGCAAGCGGATTCGCTGCGAACGCGCGCCGCCATAGCCGTCGCTCCGAGTATTTCGCGCGGAGAGAAAAGAAGCCATGGTGTAGGCATGCGCATAGTGCAGTTCGACGCCGTCAAATCCTGCGCCGCGGGCGCGCGCCGCGGCGGCGGCGAAAACACCGGGCAGCGTGGCCGGCAGATCGCGAACAGCCGGGACGTCGGTGTCGGTCACTCGCTCGCGAAATCCTTGGCGAAGCGATTCGAGCTCGCGCGCAGTCAATGCTTCTTCCAAGTCGGTCTCACTCAAAGCGGCGAGCCGGGCTCGAACGCTCGCTTCATCGCTGTCAGGTATCATCTGCAAGAATTCTCGGTGCCGCGGCGTAACTCTCAAGAAACGCTCGAAGTATTTTTGCGGCGAGGGGCGCCTTCGAATGCTCAAAAAATCGATGATTTGGATGAAGAGCTTGGTTTCGCCGCGGCTGGCTTGACGGACGCACTCCGTCAATTTGGCGAGGCCCGGCAGAAAGCGGTCATCGCTGATTCGCAGCAGCGGCCCGCTGGCAACGTCGCGCACGCCCGTGGCCTCCACCACCA
>DATHFW010000171.1:0-22157 GCA_035317945.1 Steroidobacteraceae bacterium
TTGCTGCAGGTCATTGCTGAACAAGAGCATCTGACAGAGCCGATCCTCAGCCAGGAATTTATGGTCGGCGTGATTCGCTCTTACGGCACCAGTTTGCAAGGCCAGGTGAGCCCGCATTTGGAACAGAGCCTCAAGCAGCTCTTGAGCCAGCAGCCGGCACCTCAGCTTCGCGAGCGGGTCAAGACCGTGCCGCCGGGAGAACCGCCCCGTCCGCGTGTAGCGCCGAACCTACTGCGCGACGGCTAGTCGACGACGCGCAGCGGGCTTACCGTTAAGCCCGCCGCGCCGAACATTTTACGCTGCGTCGACGTTGCGCATGGAGAGGCGCACTCGCCCCTGGCGATCCACCTCGAGTACCTTGACGCGCACGACGTCGCCTTCCTTGAGCTTGTCCCCTACGCGTTCAACGCGTTCCTCGGAGATTTGCGATATGTGCACCAGGCCGTCGCGGCCGGGAAGAATGGTCACGAACGCACCGAAGTCCATGAGGCGGGCGACCTTGCCTTCGTAAATGCGGCCCACTTCGATGTCAGCGGTGATCAGTTCGATACGCCGTTGCGCTTCGCGCCCCGCCGCACCCTGCACCGAGGCAATCTTCACCGTGCCGTCGTTTTCGATGTCGATGGAGGTGCCGGTCTCCTCGGTAATCTGCCGAATCACTGCGCCGCCCTTGCCGATCACCTCGCGGATCTTTTCAGGATCGATCTTCATGGTGATGATGGTGGGCGCCCACTCGGACATGTTCTCGCGTGGCTTGGAGAGCACTTTGTTCATCTCGCCCAAAATGTGCAGCCGGCCGTCGCGCGCCTGATCCAATGCCACTTTCATGATCTCGCGCGTGATGCTCGTGATCTTGATGTCCATCTGCAAGGCGGTGATGCCGTCCTTGGTGCCGGCGACCTTGAAATCCATGTCGCCGAGGTGGTCCTCGTCGCCAAGAATGTCCGTCAACACCTTGAATCGATCACCCTCTTTGACGAGACCCATGGCAACGCCGGCCACCGGCGCCTTGATCGGTACGCCCGCATCCATCAGCGCCAGGCTGGTGCCGCACACCGAAGCCATCGAGCTGGAGCCGTTGGATTCGAGAATTTCCGATACGACGCGAATGACGTACGGGAATTTTTCGACACCCGGCATCACGGCCTTGACGCCGCGCTTCGCCAAATTGCCGTGGCCGATTTCGCGCCGTTTCGGCGAACCCATCATGCCGGTCTCGCCGACGCTGAAGGGAGGAAAATTGTAATGCAGCATGAACGGCTCTTTCTTCTCGCCCATCAGGCCGTCGATGATCTGAGCGTCGCGGCCGGTGCCCAGCGTGGTAACGACCAACGCTTGAGTTTCGCCGCGGGTGAACAGCGCCGACCCGTGAGTTCGTGCCAGCACGCCGGTGCGGATGCTGATGCCGCGAACCGTCTTGGTGTCGCGGCCATCGATGCGCGGATGCCCGTCAAGAATCTTGCCGCGTACCAACCGATATTCCAGATTGGAAAACTCGGCGCCCACTTGTTCCGCAGTAAATTTCGGCGTCTCGCCCTTGCTCAACGCTTCGACTGCCCCGGTCTTGATCTCCTTGATCTTCGCGTAGCGCTGCATCTTTTCGGTGAGGGTGTAAGCGGCGGCGACGGCCGTCTCGGCGAAACCGCTGACCGCGGATTGGAGTTCCTTGTTCGGCTCCGGCGCAACCCAAGTCCATTTCGGCTTACCGGCTTCTGCCGCCAGTTCATTGATGGTCTTGATCGCGATTTGCATCTGCTCGTGACCGAACGTTACCGCGCCCAGCATGACTTCTTCATTGAGGCCATCGGCTTCCGATTCCACCATCAGCACGCCTTCCGCGGTGCCGGCGACCACCAGGTCGAGCTGCGACGTAGCGAGTTGGGTGGTTGTGGGATTCAGAATGTACTTCCCGTCGACATAGCCGACACGGGCGCCGCCGATGGGTCCCAGAAATGGCATGCCGGAAATAGCCAGCGCAGCAGAGGCGCCCAGCAGCGCTGCAATATCCGGATCGACTTCGGCATTCACCGAAATCACTTGAGCGACGACTTGCACGTCGTTGATGAACCCTTCCGGAAACAGCGGGCGAATCGGCCGGTCGATCAGGCGCGAAGTCAGAGTTTCCTTTTCAGTAGGACGTCCCTCGCGCTTGAAAAACCCGCCCGGGATGCGTCCCGCAGCGTAGGTCTTTTCGATGTAATTCACGGTTAGAGGAAAGAAATCGCGACCCGGCGTCGCCTTTTTGAGGCCGACCGCCGTGACCAGCACCACCGTCTCGCTCATGGTCACGAGCACGGCACCATCGGCCTGCCGGGCGAGCTCGCCCGTCTCTATGGTTACCGTGTGATCACCATATTTAAAACTTTTTTTGATAGCGCTCACTTAGAGCCCCTTTGCGTAATCCGAAATGAAAGACGCAGGCGCTAAATGCGCACCTGCTGCGGCGCCTGTTAGCGGCGTAACCCTAAGCGTTCGACCAATTGCGTGTACTTGTCGGGAGTTCTGCTCTTCAGATAGTCGAGCAGCTTGCGGCGCTGATTGACCATCTTGAGCAGTCCGCGACGCGATGCATGGTCGGCTTTGTGCGTGGTGAAATGCTGGCTCAAGCCGTTAATGCGCTCGGACAACAAGGCAATTTGAACTTCGGGGGAACCGGTGTCTTGCGCGCTGCGCTGAAATTTACCGACGACGCCCGTCTTTTCTTCGCGAGTAAGTGGCATTGAAATCAAACCCTCAATCAATAACTTAGGACCTTTTAAGAAGCCGCGCATTGTACGCGTCAGGGCACCTGCCCTCAAGCACGATTCGCGGCCGATGAAATCAGGCGCAGCGGCTTGAGCAATCCGGCCGCCTCAATCTCCCCCAAACCCAGAAATCCCAGGCCTGCCGCATAGATACGCACCGTACCGGGCAGTCCGGGGGATTCCCCTACAAGACTGACGGTCTGGCCCTGGCGAAACGCGCTGACTCCGGCAACCGGGAGGTCAAATCGCCGGCAGGCGCCCAGGGCGGCGTCCACCGGCAGCAGGGCCTCGTGGCGCTGCATCACGGACAGGGATTCCAATGTCTCGAAAGACCACTGTCGCTCGGCGGTAAACGGCGCCACGGCGATACGGCGCAAGGCGGCCAAATGGCCGATGGTCCCCAACTGCGCCGCCAAATCCTCCGCCAGCACGCGGATATAGGCGCCTTTCGTGCAGCGCACGTCGAAGGACAGATCCGGTGCTTGCCAATCGAGCAATTGCAGATCATGAATGGTGATGGCCCGCGGGGCGCGCTCGCGTGTAATGCCGGCGCGCGCATATTCATACAAAGGTTTGCCGTCCTGCTTCAGGGCAGAATGCATGGGCGGGACTTGGCTGTAATCGCGTGGAAACACGGCCAGTGCCTGCTGCAGCTGCTCTCGCGAAAAATCGGGCAGTGCGCGCGTCTCGATCACGTCGGATTCGCGATCCGCACTGGCCGTGCGTTCGCCGAGACGCACCGTCACGCGGTAGGTCTTGTCTGCCTCTAACAATTGCGCACCGAACTTGGTGGCTTCGCCGAAGCATATCGGCAACAAGCCCGACGCCAGCGGATCCAGCGACCCGGTGTGTCCGGCCTTGCGCGCATTGAACAAGCGTTTGACGCGTGCAACAGCGCCGGCGGAACTCAAGCCCAAGGGCTTATCGAGCAACAAAATCCCGTGAAGATCGAGAGGCACTGAGAGTCAGCCCTCATCGATGACGTGGTCGTGATCGGTACCGCCGCCGGATTCCGCAGCCTCGCCCGCGGCCGGTTTCTTCAGCGAGTCGATCAGCTGGGTCAGCCGCACGCCGTGCTCGATGGAGGTATCGAGTTCGAAGCTCAACGTGGGCGTGTAGCGAATCATCAGCGACTTCGACAAAGCATTGCGCAAGAAGCCGGCGGCGCTGGTCAATCCCTGCTGCACTTTCGGGTCCGGCCCATCCTTGCCGAATACCAAGTAGTAAACACGCGCCGTGCGTAAATCGCCCGTCACGTTGACGGCCGTGATGGTGACGTTGCCGATGCGCTCGTCCTTGACGTCGCGGCGCAGCAGCTCGGTCAGCTCGCGCTGGATCTGCTCGCCGAGCCGCTTGGCCCGTGGATTGTCTTGTTTAGGCGCCATGCGCCACTCTCAACGGGGTCGAAGCGACCCCGTCCGATATTGGTTTAAAGAGTTCTGGCAACTTCGACTCGCGAGTAGCACTCGATCTGATCGCCTTCCTGGACATCGTTGTAGTTCTTCACGCCGATGCCGCATTCCGTGCCCGCGCGGACTTCATTCACGTCATCCTTGAAGCGCTTCAATGATTCCAAGGCGCCCTCGAAGATCACCACGTTGTTGCGCAGCACGCGAATTGGGAAATTGCGGCGAACGTAGCCGTCGATCACCATGCATCCCGCAACCGTGCCGAACTTGCTGGAGCGGAACACACTGCGGACTTCGGCAAGCCCGACGATCTGCTCCTTGACCTCCGGCGACAGCATGCCCGTCAGCACGGCTTTGATGTCATCGATGGCTTCATAAATGATGCTGTAGTAGCGAACGTCGACGCCATGCTCCTTGATGGCCGCGCGTGCCGCTGCATCGCCGCGCACATTGAAGGCGATGATGCGGGCCTTCGAGGCCGCGGCCAATGTCACGTCGGACTCGGTTAGGCCGCCCACGCCGGAGGCCACGATATTGACCGCCACTTCGCTGGTCGATAAGCCGTTGAGCGAATCGCGCAGCGCCTCGGCGCTGCCCTGCACATCGGCCTTCACCAGCAGCTGCACCAAGTCGGCCTTGTTCTCACCCATGGTGGAAAACACGTCCTGCATGTTGGTCGCTTTCGCCGCAAGCTTGACGTCGCGCGATTTCGATTGCCGGTGCATGGCCACTTCGCGGGCCTTGCGCTCGCTCTCCACCACCAACAACTCATCGCCGGCATTCGGCGCGCCTGATAACCCCAGCACCACCACGGGAATGGAAGGTCCGGCGGACTCGACCTGATGCCCAGCCTCATCGAACAGTGCGCGCACACGGCCGAACTCCTGGCCGATGAGCAGCGGATCGCCTAATTTCAACGTTCCGCGCAGTACCAGCACGGTGGCAACCGCGCCGCGGCCTTTCTCGAGGCTCGATTCGATGACATAGCCGGCGGCCAGGCCCGCGGTCGGTGCCGTCAGTTCCAGCACTTCGGCCTGCAGCAGAATACTGTCGAGCAGCTGATCCACGCCCAGGCCGGTTCGCGCCGAGACCGGCACGAAGATGTTCTCGCCGCCCCACTCTTCGGGAATGACGCCGTACTTGGTCAATTCCTGCTTGACCTTTTCCGCGTCCGCTTCAGGCTTGTCCATTTTGTTGAGCGCCACGACGATGGGCACTTTCGCCGCCTGCGCGTGCTGAATCGCCTCGACCGTCTGCGGCATGACCCCGTCATCCGCGCCCACCACCAAAATCACGATGTCCGTGACCTGCGCGCCGCGCGCGCGCATCGATGTGAAGGCTGCATGGCCGGGCGTATCGAGAAAGGTCACCATGCCCTTGGCCGTTTCGACGTGATAGGCGCCGATATGCTGGGTGATGCCGCCCGCCTCGCCCGCCGCCACTTTGCTGCGGCGAATGTAATCGAGCAACGACGTCTTGCCGTGATCGACGTGCCCCATGACGGTCACGACCGGCGGACGCGGCAGGACTTCGAGCGAGGAATCCGTCTCGCCTTGCAAGTCATCTTCGATGATATTTTCTTTGCGCAGCACCGCCGTGTGGCCCATCTCCTCGACCACCAGCACTGCCGTGTCCTGCTCGACCATTTGATTGATCGTCGCCATCACGCCCATGTTCATCATGACCTTGATGACTTCAGTGGCCTTGACCGCCATTTTTTGAGCCAGCTCGCCGACGGTCATGGCCTCGCCGATCGCCACCTCGCGCACCACGCGGGCCGTCGGCATTTCGAATCCATGCTTGGTATCCGTATCCCCGCCGACGGAGCGACGGCGCCCGTCCCGGGATTTCTTTTTCTTATGCCGCGAGCTCACATCGCCGACGATGTGCAGTTCCTGGCGCCCGTAGCGGGTCGCCTTGTCATCCACGACTTCTCGCGTGGTCTTGCCGGGCTTCGCGGCAGCCGTCTTGCGTTCCCGCTCGGCGACCTCACGGGCCTGAACTTCGGCGACGCGGCGCGCTTCTTCCTCGGCGGTGCGCTTGCGATTCTCTTCATCGCTGCGCCGCCGGCTCTCTTCCTCTTGACGCTCCCGGTCGAGGCGCTCCTTCTCGAGCCGCTCAGTCTCGGCACGCTCGAGCGCGGCCTTGGCCTGCTCCTCGGTCTCGCGCTGCTTGTCGATCTCTTCTTGCTGATGGCGCGCCTGATCTTCCAGGACCTCGCGCTTGACATAGGTCCGCTTGCTGCGCACCTCGACGTTCACCGTGCGCGCGCGCCCCTGCGGGCTGGCGAGCTTCAGCTCCGATTGCGATTTGCGGCGCAGAGTAATTTTTCGCGGAGCCGCATCGCCCTGCGATTCATCGTGGCCATGGCTGCGGCGCAGATGCGTCAACAGCTCATGCTTGGCGTCTTCGCTGATCATGTCTTCAGCGCTCTCGACTCTGATGCCGGCTTGATCGAGCTGCTGCAGCAGCCGATCGACCGGAACCTTCAGCACCTCAGCGAATTGAGCGACGGTTACATCTGCCATACTTGCTCCTAAACCTTAGCTTCTTCCGCGAACCAGTGCTTGCGGGCATTCATGATCAGTTCGCCGGCTTTCTTCTCATCGAGGCTGCCCATTTCGACCAGTTCATCGACGGCCAAGTCCGCCAAGTCATCCCGCGTGCGGATCCCCTTGCGGGCCAACGTCTTGCCCAAGGCCTCGCCGGTGATCTCAATCAAATCCGGCTCAGGGTTGGCGCCATCCATCGATTCCTCGCTGGCGATTGCCTGAGTCAGCAGCACATCGCGCGCCCGGGTGCGCAGTTCCTTGACGATCTCCTCGTCGAACTCCTCGATGCCGTTCAATTCGCTGGCCGGCACATAGGCAATCTCTTCGATGGTCGAAAAACCCTCTTGCACCAGAATACTCGCGACGTCCGCATCGACATCGAGCTGCTTCATGAAGGTCTCGCGCAGCGCCAAGGACTCCGTCTCGCTCTTCGCCTCGGCTTGCGATTCGCTCATGACGTTCAATTCCCAGCCCGTCAATTCGCTCGCCAACCGGATGTTCTGCCCGCCCCGGCCGATGGCTTGCGAGAGCTTGTCCTCTGAAACGGCGATGTCCATTGAATGTGAATCCTCATCGACGACGATCGAGGTCACCTCGGCAGGCGCCATGGCATTGATGACGAACTGGGCGTTGTTGTCGTCGAACGGAATGATGTCGACGCGCTCGCCGGCGATTTCATTGGATACTGCCTGCACGCGCGAGCCGCGCATGCCGACGCAGGCTCCCACCGGATCGACGCGCGGATCATTGCTGCGCACCGCGATTTTCGCGCGTACGCCCGCGTCGCGGGCCGCCGCCAAAATGTTGATGAGGCCCTGGCCGACTTCCGGGACTTCCAGCTTGAACAATTCGATCAAGAACTCAGGCGCCGTGCGCGACAGGAACAGCTGCGGTCCGCGCGGCTCCGTGCGCACCTCCTTCAAATAAGCCTTGATGCGGTCCTGGGAACGCACCGGTTCGCGCGGAATCATTTCTTCCCGGGCGATGAACCCCTCGGCATTGGCGCCGAGGTCGACATATACGCCGTTACGATCGACGCGCTTGACGATGCCGCTCACCAAAGTTCCGGCGCGATCCTTGTACGCATCGACCACCTGCGCGCGTTCGGCCTCTCGAACTTTCTGCACGATGACCTGCTTGGCGGTCTGCGCGAGAATTCGCCCGAAAGGAACCGACTCCATCGGCTCCTCGACAAAGCCGCCCGGCTCCACGTCCTTGTCGATGTCGCGGGCGTCGTCCAATCGCAGCTCGCGCTCCGGCGTTTCGAGTTCGGTGGAGTCGTCCGCGAACACCTTCCAACGCCGAAAGGTATCGTAGCCGCCTGTCTTGCGGTTGATCGCGACGCGAACGTCCAGCTCCTCGCCGTGCTTCTTGCGAGTCGCGGACGCGAGCGCGGCTTCGAGCGCGTCGAATATAATTTCCTTATCGACGCCCTTCTCGTTGGAGACCGCATCGACGGCCATCAAAATTTCTTTGTTCATAAGCCTAAGACTCCTGCTCACTCCGGCCGCAATCGCGCCTTCTGAATTCGATCGAGCGGCAGGCTATGCGCCTTGCCGTCGACTTCCACTACAATCGAGTCGGAATCCACCGACTTCAATACCCCTGCAAAACGCCGCCGCCCATCCAACGGCAGCTTCAATTCAGCAAAAATCCGCTGCCCGATGAACCGCTCGAAGTGCGCACGCGTGCGCAAGATCCGATCAAATCCCGGTGAGGAGACCTCCAGCGTGTAATGCCCCTTGATCGGATCCTGGGTCTCGAGCACCTGGCTGACCGCGTCGCTTACGCTGGCGCAATCATCCACGGTGACTGCACCACCTGACTTCGGCCGATCGATGAATATCCGCAAGATCCCGCCGCGCCCTTCGCGCGCAAACTCGATCTCCACCAACTCAAATCCCAGCGCCTCGATCGGCGGCTCCAACAAGCGCATCAAGGCGTCACGCATTCTTAAGGCCTCAACACAAAAACAAAAAAGGGGACCATCGGCCCCCTTACATCAGCTACGAAAAAGCCCCTAAAAGGGGCCGAACCAAATCCTCGCGGAACTTTCGGGCCGTTGGAACCTTAAGGGTTCTCAGGCCGCAAAGCTAAATCCAGCCCCCCCGCCGAGGGCCGCGATTATAGGCAATGCGACCTCAGGCGTAAACCCTGATCGCGCATTTACCTCGACATCAAAAAACTTAAGGCCGCATTGCAGCGGCCTTAAGGAATCGTCTATATCCTAAGCTCTGTTACCAGCGCTTCGGACCGCGCGATCCGCCGCCACCACCACCACCACCACCACCACCACCACCACCGCCGGTGCGCTCCTGGGCCTCATTAACTTTCAGCGCTCGCCCGTCGACGTCGTGGCCATTCAAGGCCTGCATAGCGCGCGCAGCGTCTGCGCTGGCCATTTCAACGAAGCCGAAGCCGCGGGGCCGACCGGTGTCGCGATCATTGATCAACGCCACCGACTGTACGGCGCCATGCTTTTCGAACAGCGCGCGCACTGCGGATTCGTCCATTGAGAACGGGAGATTGCCAACATACATTTTCGTCATGTGAAGAATACCTACTACAAAAGAAACTAAAGGCCGGTCACGCGTGCCTACGTTGAAGAACCTTTAAGCGGAATGCCAGCCACCTGGATCGAGGAAACCTGCTTTGTGGGTTGTGGCCAAGGAGACGCCGGAGCGGCGCGGTGACCAGAAACGGACCAAGTAGAAATCACGAACCGGTGCGAATATTACAGCAATTTACTGATAAGTACGAATATTTTTCCCTTGACCGAATGCTTGGCCGAATGCTGCTGCGTCGCAGCAATCCTGGTAACCTCGACTCAAGGCGGCTATTCTCAGCGGCTGTCACGCCACCTCGAAAATCACTCTATTAAAGACCGCATCGGATGCCCTTAGCCTTCTTTCTGCCCAAGTACTGGGTCACCTGGGTTGGCTTGGCGGTGATGCGTGCCATGGAGCGCTTGCCCTACCCCGCACAAAGACAGGTGGGCAGCGCGATCGGCCTGCTGCTGCGGCGCCTCCCTTTGAGCTACCTGCGCATCGCGCGTCGAAATATCGCGCTTTGTCTGCCCGAACTGTCCAACAGCGAGCGCGAAGAATTGCTCAAACAGCACTGCCGAAGCCTAGGAATGGCCCTGTGCGAGACGGCCGATACCTGGTGGAGCAGCGATAGGCGCCTGAATCAGCTCGCGGACGTGCAGGGTCTTGAGCACCTGCAGGCGGCCCTGGCCAAGGGTCGGGGCGCCATTTTAGTGGGAGGACACTTCACCACCATCGAAATCTCCACCCGCATATTGGGTACGGTGGTGCCCCTGAATGTGGTGTACCGCCCCATGAAGAACGCGCTTTTGTCGCACATCATGTACTCGAGCTTCTGTCGCCATGGACATCCCATCCCCAAGGACGATATACGGAGCATGGTTCGAGCCCTCAAAAACAACGAAGCCGTTTGGTTTGCGCCCGACCAGAGTTACCGCAACAAGGGCGCGGCCATGGTCAATTTCTTCGGTATTCCCGCTGCCAGCAACCCGGCCACTTCACGGCTGGCGCGCATTTCCGGCGCCCCCGTGATGACCTATTTTGGGGAGCGGCTGCCCGGCAATGCCGGCTACCGCGTGGTCATCGGACCGGCCTTCGAGAACTTCCCGGGCGCCGATCCTGTGCAGGACGTTGAGCGCTACAACCGACTGCTCGAGGCACAGGTTCGCTTGGTGCCCGAGCAGTATTTGTGGGTACACCGGCGGTTCAAGGGCCTGAGCAGCGATTATCCCGACTACTATGGACGCGATTCTCGAAACCCCATCTCGCAACGCGCGCCGGAATAACGCCGCGCCGATTCACAATGACAGACGATCAATTAACGGTACACAGCGTCACGGGCGTCGACCTGACGCTCAGCATCGCGGGCCCTGGAACCCGGAGCTATGCCTTCGTGATCGACTGGCATATTCGGCTGCTGATTGCCTGCGCCTGGCTGCTGGCCGCCTACTATCTCTTCAACATGCCGCTCAAGCTGAAAACGGCAGGCGCTCTGGTGAGCGTGCTGCCGGCCGCCATTATTTACTTTCTGTACCACCCGATTCTGGAAGTCGCGATGCAAGGAAGGACTCCGGGTAAGCGCATGGCCGGTGTGCGGATCCTCAGCCGCGATGGCGGCCAGCCAAGCACCGCGGCGCTGTTGCTGCGAAACATCTTTCGGCTGATCGACAGCCTGCCGGCGACCTACATGATTGGACTGATCTCGTGTTTCATTACGGCAAACCGCGTGCGGATCGGCGATATGGCTGCGGGAACCTTGCTGGTTTTGGACAATGATGCAGCGGAGAAGTCATTGGCCCGGATCGAAGCCCTTGCGGCGAATTCGCAATTGTCGCTGGACGCTTTGGAACTGGTCGATCAAGTACTGGAGCGTTGGGATTCGCTCGAAACCGGCAGTCGCGGCCGGATTGCCCGATCCCTGATCGAACGTTTGGACGCTTCCGCCCAGCCGGGCACCCTGAACGATCCGAGCGATTCGGAGTTGCGAGCCAGGCTGGAGGCGCTTTTGAACTCCAAGGGAGCAACGGCCGCACATGTCTGACGCTTCTCATATCCGCCGGTGGATCGCCGCGCGCGCCGGCTCCTGGCGCGACGTCGTGCAGAACGTCGCCGCGTTGCGTGCGCAGCGGCACGCCACGATGGCTGAAGCGTTGAGCGCGGTGGAATCCTATCGCGGACTTGCGAGAGACCTCGCCACAGCACGCCGAGTCGCGCCGAATAGCCGAACGACGTCTGGCCTGGAATCGCTCTATGGCCAATTGCACGGACTGATCAATCGCAGGCCGCGCGGCGGAGTTGCCGCGATGCGCGGCCTGCTGAGCATCGACATTCCGGGGGCGGCTCGCGAGTTGCGCGCGCGGATTTTGAGCATGGCATTGCTCATGGCGATCAGCGCGCTGGCAGGCTGGTGGCTGATTGAAACGTTTCCGACGCTGATCGCCTTGTTCGCCAGCGATGACATGATCGAACATGTCGAACAAGGGCACCTTTGGACGGAAGGCATCTTCAATATCATGCCTTCTTCGGTCCTTTCGATCAGCATATTGGCCAACAACATTGTGGTGAGCGTGCTGGCGTTCTGCGCAGGAATTTTTTTGGGTTTGGGGACGCTGTATCTGATCGCGATGAACGGCATGATGCTCGGCGCGGCATTCGCCTTCGTTCATCAGCATGGATTGGCGCGTGCATTGTTTGAATTCATCATCGCCCACGGCCCTGTGGAACTGTCGGTGATTTGCATTGCCGGCGCGGCCGGCGTGGCGCTCGGCGAGTCAATCATTCGGCCGACTGTGAATTCGCGCCGCGATTCTTTCCAGATCTGTGCGCACCGCGTCGCGCCCGTGCTGCTGATGTGCGCGGTGTTGCTGGTAGGTTGCGGATTCATCGAAGGCTTCATATCTCCCGACCCGCGATTCCCGATGGCCAGTCGAATCACCGTAGGCATCGGGTATTGGCTGATCATGTGGGCGCTCATGACCGGCGGGTTGTTCGCAAACAAGGCGCAAGTTTAAGCCCGGCGTCGGCGCCTGAACTCCGAGTACGCGGCGAACACGGCGTGCTCGAGTTGTTCCGGCTTTGCCACCAGCGCCGGTGCGCCGAGTGCGTTCAAAGCTCTCACTTTGCGCTCGAGGCCAATGCAATATTCCTGCGCCGCCAGCGAGCGATAGGGGTCCAACCATTGGCGGGCGGGCGCCAGCACCATCGATTCCACGGCGTGACTTGATAGGCCGGCGACGAACGGCAGGTGCTTCGGAAGCAGGAAGCGCACCGCCTGCGCCAACTGGCTTTCCGCCGAGGCATCATCAATGTCGGTGAGAATGACGATCAGACTGCGGTGACGCGCCAGAGATCCAACGCGGGTCGCGGCGTACAAGGGATTGGATTCGGTACGTTCAACGCGTGAGGCGGCAAGCAAGGCCCGCAGTCGAGCCACTGCGCTCGAGCCTCCTGCCGGCGCCATCGCAGTCAATGGGCGATCCGCGTACAGCACCAAGCCCACCAGGTCGTCTCGCTCGGCCGCAAATTGCGCCAAGCGAGCCGCAACATTGACGTAGTGGCCAAAGCGGTCAAGTGCACCGGCTCGCAACGCACTGGAACGTCCGGCATCGATGACGATGACTATCTGCAATCCATGGTCTTGTGAGAAATCGCGGCTGATCAGCCGGCCCGCTCGCGCCGTTGCCTTCCAATCGATGACTCGAGGTGGATCGCCGTCACGGTATTCGCGCAACCGCAAAACTTCCGCGCCAACGCCAAGGTCCAGCCCCGCCTGAGATCCGGTTGCCGCGACGCTCTTCACTTCTGCGGCACTGCAAAACAAATCCGGCAACACCCGAATTCGCCGCGAGCAGGCTGCCTGCTTCGGCCACCAAGCCAATCTCAATGGCCCCGCAATCCGGGTACTCAACGCTCCCCAGTCGTGATCGCCCATCCGGCAAGCGATGACGCGCCGTTCGAATGCGGCGTGGCCGCCCGAACCCACATCGACGGATTCAATGCGCTCTTCCATGTCGAAAAACTCAGGTGCCGCCGGAGCCACTTGCAGGGTCAATTTGCGCTTGAGTGCGTGGCTGCAAACAAATCGCAGCACGGCGGCGCGGCCGAGGAATAATTGCTCCGGCGCTTGAAGCTCGCACGCTAACCGGCTTCTGGAAACAAGCCACGATTCATATGCAAGGCCCAACAGCAGCAGCGCCGCCGGAAAGCGCCATACTCCTGCCAATCCTGGCTCGCCGCTCCAATCGCCGGCAATGGCGATGGCAACCGTCAAGAGCACCAGCAAGAAAGCGTTTGGGCGCAGACTGGCACCGCTCATCGGGGTACCGGTGTCTGCTCGAGCAGGCGCTGCACGATCGCCTGAGTCGTGATCCCTTCGAGCATCGCCTC
This sequence comes from Steroidobacteraceae bacterium, assembly GCA_035317945.1. Classification (GTDB taxonomy): domain Bacteria; phylum Pseudomonadota; class Gammaproteobacteria; order Steroidobacterales; family Steroidobacteraceae; genus Bog-1198. The sequence goes on from DATHFW010000171.1 coordinate 13,638, forward strand.
CGGGGCCAGCACCAAGCGATGCGAAATCACGGTGGGCAGCACGTCCTTCACGTCGTCAGGCGCAACGAAGGTTCCCCCGCGCAGCGCCGCCGCGATTCGCGCGGCGCGCAGCGCAGCCAATGCGCCGCGTGTCGAGAGGCCCAAAGTCAAGTGCGCATGCTGTCGGGAAGCTTGTGCCAGATCGAGAATATAACCGAGCAGTTCGGGCGCCATGTGCACGGAGTCAACCGCAGCGCGCACCTCATCGAGCATGGATTGCGATACGACTTGGGACATATTGGCCGCCGGCGCGCCAAGGGCCGCATATTGCGTGAGTATGGTTTGCTCGTCCGCACGTTGCGGATAGGTCATGTCGATGCGAAGCATGAATCGATCCAATTGCGACTCGGGCAATGGATAGGTGCCTTCGAAGTCGACCGGATTCTGTGTGGCGATGACCAAGAAGTGCGGGGACAGCGCATAGGTCTTGCGCTCGACCGTCACTTGCCGCTCCTCCATCGCCTCGAGAAGGGCTGACTGCGTTTTCGGGCTGGCGCGATTTATCTCATCGACCAGCAGCACATCGGCAAACAGCGGACCAGGGCGGAATTCAAATTCACGTTCCGCTGCGTCAAAAATATGTACGCCGATAATGTCGGACGGCATCAGATCTGCGGTGCCCTGCACCCGGCGAAACGTCCCGCCCAAGGCAGCGGCCAGCGACTTCGATAGAAGCGTTTTGCCGAGTCCCGGCGGACCCTGCAGCAGCACGTGCCCGCGGGCGATCACGGCGATGGTCAAGGCTCGAATCATGGGTTTGAGCCCGATGACGGACGCTCCCAGCGAATCCTGCAGGCGTTGTTCCATGCCTTCCAAGGCCGTGCTCATATGATTTTTCCTTGTAGCTGAGATAAGAGATTTTGCAGACGGATCAGATCGAATCGCCGGCCGCCTTGGATCAGTGCTTGTAGTTTCCGCAGCTCAGCCACCTCGCTCGGCGACACGGTGGCCTGCGATGCCAGCCATTCCCAGGTAGGACTGCCGTCCTCGCCCGCGCCGATGCGCCGGCGGATTGAATTGAAGAAATTGGCCAGCAGGCGGCTTCCGGCAGCCGCGGGCGTCAGCGCGGAGGCAATGAAATCGCCGCTTGTTTTTACGAAGGCCGTGATATCGGCGGGCCGCCAGTTGCTCACATGCGTGCGAAATCTTTGAATGCCGAGCACGAACACCAGCCACAGCAGCACCAGCCAGCCGATGCTTCGATGCAAGCGCGGGTCCGCATAGAACGCCTTGGCATCGTAGTAATTGACCGAGCCTTGATGCGCGTCATCGAAAATCACCGCGCCGCCTTTGCTGCGGGACCAGGCAACGATATTCGAGAGCAGTCTTGCGTTGTCCGCCGATCCAACTTCTCGATTGCTGAACAAGCCGGCGACGGCAAGCGTGATGATCTGGCCCTGACCCTGACGCTTGACCCAGATCGCCGCCTCACCGCCGCCGGCAACTTGCCCGATCTGAAGGATCCCAGAGCTGTCCATGGGAATCGCGCGCCAGCGCGATGCGGGCAGGTCCGAAAGGACCCGCAGCGAATGCACCCCGTCCATGAGGGCATGGGTGCCGCGGGGCTCGATCGCGACTTGCCGGGGCTCAAACGCACTCAATGCCGACTTCAATTTGCGCTCGGGGCGCGAGGCCTTCGCGTCGTTATCGTTGGAATCTATGGTGTCGAATTTCAGTCGAGTCAAACGGCCGACGTCCTTGACCAGCCTTGCGCCGCCGATCAGCGCCCATGGCGGCGTGTCGTCAAGGGCAGCCGCCACCACCAAGGTATTACCGCGGCCTATCCATTCATCAAGTTGCGAGGCTTCATCCGCATGGACCGGCAACTTGTGCGGCAATGTGGTCAACAGCACATTGCCCGTCGCACTTCGGGTCTTCTCAGCGCTGTTCAGCCGGTCAAAGCGCTCATGCCATGCGGCCACCGGAATGTGTTCCGCCGCGAGCCACCGCCAAGCCGCCTGATATCCTGTCGGCCCCAACTCGCTGCTCAGCGGCCTCGGCGGCGCGGCCTCATCGGCCTGCGGCTTTGGAAAGAACAAGGCGTAGCATAAGAATAGCGCACCGACCGCCAAGCCAATTGTGATCAGCCGCTCCTTCAAGGTTGTCTTGCCGAATCATTTAGTTGGGCAAGAAGTGCTTCGCCCCGGCGCTGCACGTCGGCGAAAGAATCCGGCGCATGGCGCTGCGGGCCGTAAACAATCGATTCGGCGCCACGCGCGACATCGGCAAACACGGCTCGCTGCTCATCGCTTGCGAATTCGCTGCGCGCGATGAGTTCGCGATGAGTCAGGCTGCGCTCGGCTTTGAGCCGGCCGGTTTGCAGCAACTGCCTGACCAGAGCCCGAAGCAGTTCCGCCAAACCATCCGCAACCGATGCGTGCGCCGGCGAGACATCAAACTGAGTTTCCAACCCTCCAGCCGATGAAGGTGTTGCCGGCAGCTTCTTTCGAGCGCGCCCTATTCCCGCGGCCTTGAGTTCACGCACAATCACGATGATTGCCGCGATCGCCACCGATGCCGTAAGTCCGTACGTGATTATCTTTAAATATATCTCCGATAAATCCGCATGCGCCGACCAGCGCTCCAACAAGTGATTCAGCCAGCTGGCCAAAGAGGAATCACTGTGGGCCAACCATTGTTTCAACCAGCTCTTGAGGGACTGCCACCAGGATTGAGGTTCCACCTCCAGTGGGCGATTCAACGTATCGAGAATACCGGGCAATGTTGCCACGTCAGGACCCGGCCGTTGCGATCCCGCATAGTGCTCAGCCAACGCAACAACGTCGAAAAGCTCACCTGCGTTCAGTTTGTGCTGCTCGTCATCATAAAGAATTTCATCGAGACGCAGAGCGGCAAGGGCATCCTCGAGTTCAGGACACTCGGCCTCAAGTGCTTGGACGCCGGATGCCGCCGTCGATGCGGCGGCGGCGCATCGGCGTACAACATCGATGGGCGTCGCCGCGATCCAGCCCGATGCCGACAAGCCCGCGAGCGCGACGACAATGCGCGGCAGCAGCTTAGTCCGAGGCTTGCTCACTGGGGTGCTAAAGCGCTCACTCGACCCGCGAGATCCGCGCCTTCCCTGCGCAGCTTCAGATCGTAAAAGATGGCGACCGTAACAGCCGAGAACAGTGGTCCAAAGAGTGTATTGCCGAAGAGCGATAATAATTGCACCAGTAGTGCGGATGTGGTGCTGTGAGGTCCAACGATGGCGGCGACGACACCGGCAAGCACGCCAACGACCAGCAAGACTACCGCGATGACGATAATCAAGACGCTCAGTATCGCCGCGACGCGCCACCAATGCCCGGTTGTTAACGTCCAGCTCCGGCGCAAGGACTCGACAGCTCCCTTATCCTCGATAACCAAGATGGTTGCCCCTAAAACAATCTTGCCGAGCACGAAGCAAATAATCAGAAAGACCCCGATGCCGAAGGCAATGCGACCCAGCGTGGAAACGCCGGCAAAGGCAAAAAACATCAGCGCCACCGGTACTACGATCCCAATCGCGACCAGGATTCCGAACAACAGAGTACGGCCAAGCAAGCGAAAACCCACCGACAAGCCCTCACCTGTGGCCATGGCACGGCCCCAAGCTGTGGCGTCGGTCTGAGCAACGATGGCGTTTTGAAACCCGATGGAGGCGAGCGAAACCAGCAAGTAAGCCAGCGAAAAACCCGCCGACTTCATCATGATCAAATAAACCTGGGATTGCGCTACGGCTGCGATGCTTCCGGACTGGAGCCAATAAATCACGAGCGGGAGCAACAGCAGTACCTGCGACATGAGTGCAACAGGCCAAGTCCTTGAAAAAGCCTGCAGCCACAACCTCAGCCCGTCATCGAGCACGCCTCCGATGCTGCGCGGCGCATTTGGTCTTGTATACACGTCGATCCTCCCTGAATCTTGTGATCCAAAGGTTAACAGACTTCCGCGACGCGCTACACTTTCAGCTCAATGACCCTTGCCCTGCGTAAAGCCGTGTTTGCCGATATCCCGGCCTTGAATGCGCTGATCGCCCGCTCTGCCCGGGGCTTGAGCACCGAGGATTACCGGACGGCGCAGATCGAAGGAGCATTGCGCGGCGCCTTCGGGGTCGATACTCAATTGTTGGCCGACGAGACATATTTCGTGGTCGAAGATGGCGGCCGGATCGTCGGCTGCGGCGGCTGGAGCTTTCGATCGACGCTGTTCGGCGGCGACGCCCGCGCCGGGCGTGATTCATCAACCCTCGACTCCGCGACTCAGGCAGCCAAGATCCGCGCCTTCTTCGTCGATCCCGGTCACGCCCGCCGCGGCATCGGTTCCCTGCTGCTCGAGCATTGCGAGCAGCAAGCACGCACGCGCGGATTCGCCCGCGTTGAACTGATGGCCACGCTTCCAGGCGTCAAGCTCTATGCCGCAAGGGGATATGTCGGCAGCCCCCAAGTCGAGTTCGATGTCGGCGCCGGTGAAATCATTGAATTCATCCCCATGAGCAAATCGCTGCAACCCTAGTCGCGCCATAAGCGCCGCCAACCCTCATGGCCCAAGGATCGCAGCGTCCGCATATTCCTCAGGTAGATCTCGTCCGTGTTGCCGACGGCGGCGACCGCACGTTCCACACTGGCCTCGCGCAGCAGGTGCAAGATCGGATAAGGAGAGCGGTTGGTGTAGTTCTCGATATCCTCGGGTTGCGATCCTGAGAACTGGTACTGCGGATGAAAGCTGGCCACTTGCAGCTCGCCCTCCAAACCCAACCCGGCGACCGTCGCGTCGCAGGCTTCGAGAAAATTGTTGTACTCGATGAAATCCGTCAATACCCAGGGGTGAATCAGCAGCGTGGTTTCACATTGCAGCGGGTCTGTTGCGGCGAGACGGGTTAATTCCGCGCCAAGTTCATCCAGCAATCCGGCGGCGGTGCGTTGCTCGCTGACATGGAAGCGAACCCGCCCGCCGCGGTAAGGGTTATCCGCAAACGGGCAAAGGTTCAGTCCAATGACCGACCTTTCCACCCAAGTTTTAGTTGCTGCAATGACTTCGTCGATTGTAATGGGCGAATCCCCTATGGCGCGCAGGCAGTCTAGATCAGCGAGTTCGAGTATCCTAGCGGCTCATTTCATCACTCAAGAGCTCATCGATGCCGCAAAGGATTCCTGCCACATTGATACCCGGAGACGGGATCGGTCCTGAAATCATGGAGGCCACGCTCGCTGCGCTCGAGGCTCTCGGCGCGCCGTTCGAGTGGGACCGGCAGATTGCCGGATTGGAAGGCGTGAAAACCGCGGGCGATCCCCTGCCGCCCAAAACCATCGAGAGCATCAAGCGCAACCGGCTCGCCCTCAAAGGCCCGCTCGAAACGCCGTCGGGCGGCGGCTATCGATCGTCCAATGTCCGCCTGCGGGAAGAGTTCAAGCTCTATGCGAATTTGCGCCCGGCTCGAACGCTGATTCCCGGCGGCCGGTTCGACAATATCGATCTGGTGGTAGTAAGAGAGAATCTCGAGGGCTTGTACATTGGCCACGAGCTCTACATCCCGATAGACGATGACCCGCATGCGGTGGCCATGGCCACGGGCGTGAATACGCGCCAGGGAAGCCGCCGCCTGCTGGAGTTTGCTTTTCAACACGCCGTTGCGACGGGCCGAAAGAAAGTCGCGATCGTCCACAAAGCCAACATCATGAAGGCGTTGACCGGAATTTTCCTGGAGACCGGGCTGGAGCTGTACGAGCGCAAGTACAAGGACAAGTTTGTTTTGGAGACCGTCATCATCGACGCCTGCGCCATGAAGCTGGTCTTGAATCCTTGGCAATTCGACGTCTTGGTGACCACGAACCTGTTCGGCGACATTCTCTCCGATCTGGTTGCCGGACTGGTCGGCGGCTTGGGGATGACGCCCGGCGGCAATATCGGAGCTGACGCCGCGATTTTCGAAGCGGTTCACGGCTCCGCTCCGGATATCGCCGGCAAAGGCATCGCCAACCCGATTGCCCTGCTGCTCGCCGCAGCGATGATGCTCGAGCACAGTCACCTGCCGCACATGGCAGCGCGCTTGCGAACCGCCATCGACGAAACCCTCAATCTCGACAAGGTACGAACCGGCGACCTGGGCGGGAGCGCCGGCACGGCGGAGTTTACGCGCGCACTGGTCAAGCGCATCGGTTGACAGGCGCATGCCACCCATCATCTCGATCAGCGGCGTAACCAAATCATACGCTTCAGGCCTTCAGGCCTTGCAGCGCGTCGATCTCGACATCGACAAGGGAGAGATTTTTGCGCTGCTCGGGCCAAACGGCGCCGGCAAAACCACGCTGATCAATATCGTCTGCGGCATCGTCACGGCAAGTTCCGGCAGCGTCACAGCGGACGGCCATGACATCGTGCGCGACTATCGCGCCGCCCGATCCATGATCGGCCTGGTGCCGCAGGAGCTGAGCACCGATGCCTTTGAAACGGTGTGGGCCACCGTGTCCTTCAGCCGCGGCCTCTTCGGCCGCGCGCCCAACCCGAAGTTCATCGAGGGCTTGCTGCACGATTTGTCCCTGCTGGATAAGCGCAATAGCAAGATCATGACCTTGTCCGGCGGCATGAAGCGCCGGGTCATGATCGCCAAGGCGCTGTCGCATGAACCGCAAATCCTGTTTCTGGATGAGCCGACCGCCGGCGTGGATGTTGAATTGCGCCGCGACATGTGGAATCTGGTACGCGGCCTGCGGGAAAGAGGCGTGACGATTATTTTGACCACGCACTATATTGAAGAGGCCGAGGAAATGGCCGACAGAGTCGGCGTCATCAACAAGGGCAAGCTGATGCTGGTCGAGGACAAGAAGGCGCTGATGAAAAAACTCGGCAAGAAACAGCTCACGCTGCACCTTCAGAAGCCGCTGCAGAGCATCCCCGCGGAACTGCAATCCTGGGCTCTGGAGCTCAAGGCCGACGGCAACGACATGGTCTACACGGTCGGCAGCGCGGACAGCGTCGACATTTCCACGCTGCTCAAGCGCCTGAGCGAACTGTCAATCGTCATCAAAGACCTGCAAACGCATCAAAGTTCACTCGAAGACATCTTCGTCAATCTGGTGACCGAGCGCACATGAACCAACCAGCCACGGCTCTCGGGTTCAACCGGCATGGCGTTTGGGCCATCTACAAATTCGAGATCGCGCGGGCTCTGCGTACTTTGCTGCAAAGTCTGGTGACTCCCGTCATAACCACGTCCCTGTACTTCGTGGTTTTCGGCGCGGCAATCGGTTCGCGGCTCGCCATGACCGGCGGGGTCAGTTACGGCGCATTCATCGTGCCGGGCCTGATCATGCTGGCGCTGTTCACCGAAAGTTTGTCCAACGCGTCCTTCGGCATTTATTTCCCGAAGTTCACGGGCACGATTTACGAGCTGCTCTCGGCGCCGGTGTCGTACGTGGAAATCGTCATCGCCTATGTGGGCGCGGCGGCGTCCAAATCGGTGGTGCTGGGATTGATCATCCTGGCAACCGCATCGCTGTTCGTGCCGATCAAGATCTTGCATCCGGTGTGGATGGTGGCTTTCTTGCTGATGACGGCATGCACGTTCAGTTTGTTCGGTTTCATCATCGGCATCTGGGCCAAGGGTTTCGAGCATCTGCAATTCATCCCCATGCTGATCATCACGCCGCTCACTTTTTTGGGAGGCGCTTTTTATTCCATCGACATGCTGCCGCCGGCCTGGCGCGTATTCAGTCTGTTCAATCCCATCGTCTACTTGATCAGCGGCTTCCGCTGGAGTTTCTATGGCGCAGCCGACGTCAGCGTCGGCATCAGCATGCTGATGACCGTGGGATGCTTCGCCATCTGCATAGGGTTGGTCGCGTGGATATTCAAGACGGGGTACCGGCTCAAGAATTAGCAATGGGCGGCAGCCTGCCCGCGCCGCCCGTCGCTTACTGCACTGCGTTGTCCCCATTGAGCGTCCGCTGCATTGCCATTAGTTAACGCATGCGTTAACATTATCCTAATTGGTTGATATTTGATTCCGGGAGACAAAAGATGAAACCCACCCCAAGCGATTGGCCCCGCATGTCGAGCGCGGTTGTCTATCTGGATGCGGCTGCCGCCATCCAATGGCTGTGCGAGGCATTCGGTTTCGAGGTGCGATTGAAGGTCGAAGGTGACAAAGGCCAGATCGAGCACAGCGAATTGACCTACGGAGATGGCCTCATCATGGTTGCGCAGGAGACGCCGCAATCGGAGCGCCGCTGGAAACGCACCATGCGCAGTCCGAAGTCGTTGGACGGGGCTACCACGCAAAGCATCATGTTCTTCGTCGATGACGCCGATGCACATTGCGCGCATGCGCGCGCTCATGGCGCCCAAATCGTCGAAGAACCCGCCACGCATGATTACGGCCAGGACTATTGGTCCGACCGCAGTTATGGCGCCATCGATCCGGAAGGGCATCTCTGGTGGATCACGCAGCGGCTGCGCAATCCAGCGGCCACTTAAAGCAGCGCGCGCTTCCATGGAGCA
>DATHFW010000172.1:0-6291 GCA_035317945.1 Steroidobacteraceae bacterium
GGACACCGTCAAGCAGGACACGGCGGGCGGTAAACTCAGTCCTGCGGCGAAGCGGGTGGCCGAGGAAAACAAGGTCGATCCGAAAACGGTCGCAGGTTCCGGCCGGGACGGTCGCGTCTCAAAGTCCGATGTCGTGAATTATCTGACCAGCAAAGATGCGGCTTCCCCGGCGTCAGCCCCAGCCGCGGCCGCTGCGGCGGCGGGGGGCGCCGCGGCCAAGGCGCCGGCGCAATTCGTCCCCGCACCGAGCGCACGCACGGCGCGCGCGGAGCAGCGCGTGCCGATGACGCGGCTGCGTGCGCGCATTGCCGAACGCATGGTGCAGGCGCAAGCCACCCAGGCGCTACTGACCTCTTTCAACGAGGTTGATCTGCAAGCCGTCAATGAGCTGCGGGCGCGCTACAAGGACCCGTTCGAAAAGCAGTACGGCGTGAAGTTGGGTTTCATGTCCTTCTTCGCCAAGGCCTGCGTCGAGGCGCTGAAGAAATTCCCCGCGGTGAATGCCTCGGTGGACGGCAGCGATATCGTGTATCACGAATATTTCGACATCGGCGTCGCCGTCTCGACCGATCGTGGATTGATCGTTCCGGTGCTGCGCGACGCGGATCAATTGAGTTTCGCCGACATCGAAAAATCAATCGGCAATTTTGCGGCGCGCGCCCGTGCCGGCTCCATCACCATCGAGGAGCTCACGGGCGGCACGTTCACCATCACCAATGGCGGCGTGTTCGGCTCGCTGTTGTCGACGCCCATTGTAAATTCGCCGCAAAGCGCCATCTTAGGCATGCACAAGATTCAGGACCGCCCGGTGGTCATTGACGGACAGGTGGTGGTGCGCCCGATGATGTACATCGCGCTGACTTATGATCACCGCATCATTGACGGCCGCGAGGCGGTGCAGTTCTTGGTCACGGTGAAACAATGTCTCGAGGATCCCGCCCGCATGGTGCTGCACATATGAGTGATGTATACGATGTAATTGTCATCGGCGCAGGGCCGGCCGGATACCCGGCGGCGATTCGTGCCGGACAGAACAAGCTGAAAGTTGCCTGTGTCGATGAGTGGCAGAACACCGATGGCACGTATGCTTTCGGCGGTACCTGCTTGAACGCCGGGTGCATTCCGTCCAAGGCGCTGTTGGAATCCTCGGAGCTGTTTCAGCGGGCGAAGGATGAGTTCGCCATACACGGCATCAAGGTCGGCAGCCTCACCCTCGATCTTGGCGCGATGCAGAAACGGCGCGCCTCGGTGGTCAAGACCATGACCAACGGCATCAACACCCTGTTCAAAGCCAACGGTGTCGTCGGCATACAGGGTCATGGGCGATTGCTGCCCGGAAACAAAGTGCAGGTTATGGGGGCTGACGGCACGGAAAAAACGCTGGAGGCAAAGAACGTGGTGCTCGCTTCCGGCTCCACGCCGATTCGATTGAGATCCGTACCGCACGACGGCAAGTACATCGTCGATTCTTGGAACGCTTTGGAATTCGACGCCGTGCCTGCACGCTTGGGTGTGATCGGCGCCGGCGTCATTGGCCTGGAACTCGGCAGCGTTTGGCGGCGGCTGGGCAGCGAAGTGGTGGTGCTCGAAGCCCTGGAGCAGTTTCTGCCGATTGCGGACCAGACCATTGCCAAGGAAGCTCAGCGGCATTTCAAGAAGCAAGGCCTGGACATCAAACTGGGCGCGAAGGTATCGAGCGCTGCGGTCTCCGGCAACGCCGTGGATGTCAGCTACACGGATGCGCAAGGCGAGCATACCTTGCAAGTCGACAAGCTCGTCGTCGCCGTGGGCCGCCGGCCGTTTACCCAGGAGTTGCTGGCGGAGGGCACCGGCGTCGAATTGGACGAGCGCGGATTCATCAAGGTTGACGAGCATTGCCGGACCAATGCGCCCAACGTGTGGGCGGTGGGCGATGTGGTGCGCGGCCCCATGCTCGCGCACAAGGGCAAGGAAGAAGGCGTGATGGTTGCCGATCTGATCGCCGGCCATTACGGCGAAGTGAACTACAAGGTGATTCCTTCGGTGATCTACACGGCCCCTGAGATTGCCTGGGTGGGGCAGACCGAAGAGCAAGTCAAGGCCAGCGGCCGTCCCTACAAGGTCGGCACATTTCCCTTCGCCGCCAGCGGCCGCGCGCGCGCGATGGAGGCGGCGGCCGGCATGGCGAAGATTGTGTCGGCCAAGGACGATGATGAAGTTCTCGGGATCCATGTGATCGGGCCGATGGCCGGCGAATTGATCAGCGAAGCGGTACTCGCGATGGAATATTCCGCCAGCACTGAAGACATTCAACGCACCATCCATGCGCACCCGACTTTGTCTGAAGCGATACATGAAGCTGCATTGGCGGTGGATAAAAAAGCCATCGACGGTTTGAATCGTTGACGGCTAGCGTTTCGCCAACATCGCCCGCCAAAACAGCACCTGCGTCGGATGTGCGCAAAATCTAATTTAACTATAACTGGGGCGCACGCCCTCGCGTGACGCAGTTCACGCCTCGATAGCACCTCCCGGCATACCTTCCTAGCCCTTCGCGCTCGTCGCCTGTCCGCGACGTTCGATTCGCACGACACTGGGCGCTAGGTGAGGGAACATGCTGCTAGGCCATCGATTGCTTCTGCTCGGGGTACTGGCGCTCCCGGCTTTCAGCGGTTGCGGCTCAATGTCGCAAGGCAGTGAAAGCGGGACCAACGCGCAGGCGCAAAATGGCGGCTCCATGCCCACGCCACCCGTCACGCCGCCGAAAGCAGGTCCTGTCGGAGGCGGCGTCAGCGGAACGCACAACAAGGTTTCCGCGACCGCTTCGGTCGACACTCTGGCCGTTGCAGCCGGCACCAGCCAAACCATCACCGTTACATTCACCTCGGCCGACGGATTGCCGATCTCCGGCTTCTCGGTCTATGGAAGCTTGGGCACGCTTCCGGCCGGGTGGAGCTCGCCGACCAGTCTCACCTGCGCCATGGTGGCCCCCGGCAGCGGCTGTGTTTTAGCGCTGACCTACGCGCCTGCAGCCGTCGAAACCGGCACACTGACGCTGGACTGCGTCTACGTCGACAATGCCGGACTGCCGAGGACACCGGGTCCCTGCATGACGCTCGCATATGCGGCAACCGCATCCAACCATGTCGTCGCGTCGGTCTCGCCGAGCGGTGAAATCGACGCCAATGTGGGCGGCAAGCAGACCGTCAGCGTCAATTTCACCACTGACGACGGCAACGCGGTCACGGCCTTGACCTTGACCACGAATCTCGGTGCGCTGCCCTCGGGTTGGAGCAGCAAGGCGACAGGACTGAACTGCGCCGTGGTCAGCACAGGAAACGGCTGCCAGCTGGCGCTGGATTTCGCACCGGCGGCGGCCGCTGCCGGCACTCTCACACTGAACTACAGCTACACCGACGCTTCCGGTGCGGCAATGAGCGGCGCCGTCAATGTTCCCTACGCTGCGACGTCGCGCCAAACCGTCGTCGCGAGCGTCTCGCCGAATGGCCAGATCAATGCAGCGCAGAAGGGCGGGCAGCAGTCTGTCGGCGTCACGTTCACCAGCGACGACGGCAATGCCGCGCGCGGCTTGAGATTGATCTCGGATCTGACCAAATTGCCGGCGGGCTGGAGCAGCACATCGACTGCCTTCGGCTGCGACAGCGTCAGTACCGGCAACGGCTGTCAGCTGCAGCTTAAATTTGCACCGACCGTGCTCGGCGGCGGCACCTTGACCTTGCGATATTCATACAACGATGCGGGCGGCATGCCCAACTTCGGATTGTTGACCATACCCTACGCCGCGACCACCAACGACAATGTAGTCGGCACCGCTTCGCCCACGGGCCAAATCGTTGCCATGCTGGGCTCTCCCGCCCAGGCCGTGTCAGTCGCGTTCACCACCGACGACAACCGCCTGGCGACAGCGCTGCAGGTGACCAGCAACCTCGCGGCACTTCCGCCGGGCTGGACCAATACCGCCGGATCCTTCGCCTGCAGCTTTCTTGGCACCGGCAGCACGTGCCAGCTCATATTGGACTACGCACCAACGGGCGTGGACAACGGCACGCTGACGTTGCACTACGCCTATGTGAACAATGCGGATGAGGCCAAGACAGGATCGGTGGCCATCGACTACCGCACGACCACCAACGATAACGTGGTTGCGGCCGTCAACCCGACTTCGCTTAGCGTCGTGACGGGCAGCGGCAGCAATCCCGTGATGGTCACGTTCACGACTGATGACGGCAATGACGCGAGTTCATTATGGGCGGACCTCTCGGTGCTGCCGGCCGACTGGAGCAGCACGTCGAGCACATTCACGTGCGCCACGATAAACGTCGGCACCGGTTGCCAGGTGTCTCTCAACTACACGCCGACGGTAGCTGCCGCCGGCACATTGAGCTTTGGCTACAGCTACGTGAACAGCGCGGGCACCGCCAAGACGGGCAGCGTCTCGATCCCGTACAACGCCGCGCCCTAAGCGCTATTTCTTACGCCTCGCGCTGATGACATTCGGCACCTGCGCGATGCGCGACAGCACGTTGGACAGCTGCGGAAGTCCCGAGATCGAAATGCCTATGCGCATGCGCGCGATGTTGTCGCGCTTGTCGGTCACCGTCGTCATTCCTTGGATGCCGATTTTCTCGTCGGCCAGCGCCGCACTGACGTCGCGCACCAGGCCGCGCCGATCAAAGGCGTGTACCTCGATGTCGACCGGGAAGTCGCTGCGGCCCATTTTGCCCCAGTCCACAGCCAGGACACGCGCCGGTGATTTGATCTTGAGCCGCGCCAAATTGGCGCACGCCTGACTGTGGATGCTGACGCCGCGGCCGACCGTGATGTAGCCGACGATGGGCTCCGGCGGAACGGGTTTGCAGCAACGCGCGTAGGTCGACAGCAGGTCGCCGATGCCCTGTACCTCGACGTCCGGCGCGCGCACGCTTGCTTCGCGCGCCGGCGGGTGCTCGGGCGGCGCCTGGCGCGCATGCAGCAGGCGCTGCATCGCGCCGGCGGCTTGGGCTGCGCTGACTTCGCCCTCGGCAGTATTCTGCGACGTATTCTGCTTGCGAAACCAGGCGCGCACTTTGTTGCGATGGCGCGGGCTGGCGAGAAATCCGCTTTGCCTCGACAGCCAATCGCGGGAGGGTTGCGGCGTCTTGGCCGTAATGATTTCCACTGTTTCGCTGTTCTTCAGGCGGTAGTCGAGGGGCACCATGCGGCCGTTGACCTTGGCGCCGCGCGTGCGATGGCCGAGATCGGTGTGGACTTGATAGGCAAAGTCGAGCGGCGTGCCGCCGACGGGCACATCGACGATTTCGCCCTTGGGTGAGAGCACGTAGACGCGGTCCTGAAACAGATCGACGCGCACCCGGTCGAGGAAATCGCGGTTGCCTTCCGTGCCCTCGGCCGGCGCCAACAGCGAGCGCAGCTCATTGATCTTTCGCTCATAGGCCTGATTGCTGCGGCCGCCCTCCTTGTAGCGCCAGTGTGCGGCGACGCCGCGCTCAGAGTTGGCATGCATCTCGTGGGTGCGAATTTGGATTTCGACCGGCTCGCCGCCGGGGCCGATCACCGCCGTGTGTATCGAACGGTACAGATTGTCCTTCGGCGTCGCGATGTAATCGTCGAACTCGCCCGGAATGAACTGCCAGAGGGAGTGCACGACGCCCAACGCCGCATAGCACTCAGCGATGCTGCCCACGAGCACGCGCGCCGCGCGAATGTCCATGAGCTGCTCGAAAGCCAGCTGCTTCGCCTGCATCTTGCGCCAGATGCTGAAAATATGTTTCGGCCGGCCATCGATGACGGCCTCGATGCCGGCGCTGCGCATCTCGGACTGCAGCAGCGTTTTCAACTCCTCGATATAACGCTCGCGCTCCGAGCGGCGCGTTTTCAACGCCGACGCAATGTGCTTGTACTGCAGCGGCTCGAGATAGCGAAATGCGAGGTCTTCCAGTTCCCATTTGACCTGCCATACCCCGAGGCGATTGGCGAGGGGCGCATACACTTCGCGAGTCTCGATCGCCAGCTTGCGCTGGCGCGTCGTCCCCACGCCCTTGGCGGAGCGCATTTTTTGCAGCTGCTCGGCGAGCCTGACCACGACCAGGCGCACGTCGCCAATCATCGCCAGCAGCATCTTGCGCAGCGCTTCGGCTTGGGCCGCTTCGAGTCCTCGATCCGGAGTCCAGTCGGCCGGCAAGCCGAACTGCCCTAGTTGACTCAATGCGCGCGCCAGCCGCGCCGGCTCTTTGCCGAAGCGTTTCTCTGCGCCGGTTTGCTCGATGTAGCCGCCGTCCAGCAGCGGCTGAA
>DATHFW010000173.1:0-2051 GCA_035317945.1 Steroidobacteraceae bacterium
CCATCGGCCTTGCCTTTCAGGCGTCCCCTGAGGTCGGCATCGTTGTGGCAATTGCGGTATTGACCCACGACTTCTCCGATGGCATCAACACCACGAACATCGTGCTCAAGAACCAGGGCAGCCGTTCTACAGCGCTGCGCTGGCTGCTCCTCGACGCCGTGGCACCTGTGATTGGAGTGGCATCGACCTACTTCTTCACCCTTCCCGGCACGGCATTCGGCACGGTGCTCGCCCTATTTGCGGGGTTTTTTCTTTACATCGGTGCCAGCGATCTCATCCCCGAAAGCTATCATGCGCATCCGAAGTTTCTCACCACGGTCATGACTCTCGCCGGCGCCGCCGTACTGTATCTGGCGATCGCACTAATTGGTCAATAGATCGCGCGTCGCCGCGCTTCCGGCCGAAGCGGCAACGATGCTGGCAATGGCCGTCCATTGAACCAAGGTCAAACTCTCGTGGAGAAAAATCAACCCCGCAACCGCGCCCAGCGCCGGGTTCAGGCTCATCAGTACGCCAAAAGTGCGGGTCGGTATTCGCGGCATGGCAAACATTTCCAGCGAATAGGGCAGCGCGCTCGAGAGCACTGCCACGCCGATGGCAATCGGCAGAATTGCCGGCGAGAACAGCTGCGTGCCGTTTTGAGCAAACCCGATGGGCACGATGACGCAGGCGCCGATCACGGTTCCCAAGGAGGTGATTTGGCCGCCGTGTGCCGTGCCCGCTCTGCGCCCAAAGACGATGTACAACGCCCAACATGCCCCGGCGGCGAGAGCGTAGGCGATACCGAGGCCCGACAGCGGCGCTCCGCCCAACCCTAGGGGCAGCAATGCCGTCAAGCCCAGCGCTGCCAGAAAAATCCACAGAAAATCGATGGGCCGCCGCGATGTAAACAGTGCAACGCCCAAGGGGCCTGCAAATTCCAGCGCCATCGTGATGCCCAGGGGGATATAACTCAAGGCCAGGTAGAAGAAGAAGTTCATCAAGCCCATGGCCACGCCGTAGACAACGACGATACTCAACTGCCTTTGCGTAAAGCGCATATGCCACGGGCGCCACACCGCGAGGAGGATGATCGAAGCGATCGCCAGCCGCAGTGCCGCGGTGCCGCCGGCACCGACGATCGGGAACAATCGCTTGGCGAGCGTTGCACCGAGCTGAAAACACACCATGGCGACCATCAACGCCGCGATCGGCACGGCGATGGGAGAAATTTTCGATTGGGTGGTCAACTTCCGGCAGTATCGTCCTGCGGATTTTCCGACAGATGCAGGTGCTTCATGACACGTTTGAGGTTCCGCCGTATCTCATTCAGATGCCCGATGCTCACCGCGGTTTTCAGCGCCTCTTTTAGCGGCTGCAAAGGATAGCCGCCGTAAGCGCCTGCGGTCGGTATATCGTTGGTGACGGAGGACCTGCCGGAAAGTGCGACATTGTCGCCAACGGTGATGTGGGCGGTGACGACGGTATTGCCGCCGGTGACGAACTGCCGTCCGATCTTGGTCGACCCCCCCATCATGAAGCCCGCCGTGAAAAAGCCGTTCTCGCCAAGGTCGCAGTTGTGCGCAATATGACAGATGTTGTCCAGCTTGGTCCCGGATCGAATATGAGTCGACGTCAAAGTCGCGCGATCGATCGCGCAATTGCTGCCGATTTCCACGCCGTTGCCGATTTTGACGTTGCCCAAATGCGCAATCTTTCGCGGCCTGCCGTCGGAATCCACCGCATAGCCAAAGCCGTCGCTGCCGATACTGGTATGCGGATGAATCTCACAATCTTCACCGACCTCGCACGCCGCACCGATAAAAACATGCGGGTGCAGAATGCTTCGCGCGCCGATCTTTGCCTTGCTCTCGACCACGCAGTGTGAACCGATCAGGCATCCATCGCCGATATCCGCCCCTGCGCCGATCACGCAATACGGCCCCAGGAACGCCCCCTTGCCGATGGTGGCGTCGCAATGCACGACCGCTGTGGGATGATGTTCGCTCCATTGCGTGAATCGCCAGGGCTTGCTGTCGAAGTACCTCAGCAGTGTCGCCATGCCCATGGAA
>DATHFW010000174.1:0-20269 GCA_035317945.1 Steroidobacteraceae bacterium
ACCCACGGGCCCCTGTTCGTCGCACTGCTGGTCGGCACGGTGGTGCTGGTCGGCGCGCTGACCTATGTCCCGGCCCTTGCGCTCGGGCCGGTTATCGAGCATCTGCAGCTGTACGCGATTCATTGAAGGAAATAAAAAATCGTGGTTCGTAAATCCTTGCGCCTGTTTGATTCGAAGCTCGTCGGGCCGGCGATTGCGGATTCATTTCGCAAACTCGCGCCCCTGACTCAGTTGCGCAACCCCGTCATGTTCGTGGTGTATGTCGGCAGCATTTTGACGACGATATTGTTCTTCCAGGCGTTGCGCGGACACGGCGAGGCGCCCGCAGGCTTTATCTTTGCGATCGCCGCATGGCTGTGGTTTACCGTGTTGTTTGCCAATTTCGCCGAGGCGTTGGCCGAAGGCCGCAGCCGGGCACAGGCAGCCTCTCTGCGGGGCCTGAAGCAAACTACGACTGCGAAAAAATTACAGGTGCCGAAATTCGGATCGAATTGGGTGCCGGTTGCGGCCACGGAACTGCGAAAGGGAGATTACTTCCTGGTCGAGTTCGGCAACGTCATCCCGGCGGATGGCGAGGTGGTGGAAGGTGTCGCGTCGGTGGATGAGAGCGCGATCACCGGCGAATCGGCTCCCGTGGTGCGCGAATCAGGCGGCGACTTCTCCGCCGTGACAGGCGGCACACGGGTGCTCTCCGACTGGTTGATCGTTCGCGTCGGCGTCAACCCCGGCGAGGCCTTCATCGATCGGATGATCGCGATGGTGGAAGGTGCCAAGCGGCAGAAGACGCCGAATGAAATTGCCTTGACGATTTTGCTCATTGCGCTGACGTTGGTGTTTTTACTGGCCACTGCAACGCTGTTGCCGTTTTCGCTGTTCAGCGTTGCCGTCGCGAAATTGGGCGCCCCGGTCACGATCACGGTGTTGGTGGCACTGTTGGTGTGCTTGATTCCAACCACCATTGGCGGCCTGTTGTCAGCCATCGGCGTCGCGGGCATGAGCCGCATGATGGCCTCGAATGTCATTGCGACTTCGGGGCGCGCGGTGGAGGCCGCGGGTGATGTGGACGTGCTGCTCCTCGACAAGACCGGCACCATTACCTTGGGCAATCGGCAAGCGGCAGCGTTCATACCGGCCGACGGCGTGACCGAGCAACAGCTCGCCGATGCGGCGCAGTTGAGCTCTCTTGCGGACGAAACGCCAGAGGGTCGCAGCATCGTTGTGCTGGCGAAGCAGCGCTTTAATCTGCGGGAAAGAAATCTAGGGCAGCTTGAAGCCACGTTCGTGCCGTTTTCGGCGCAGACGCGAATGAGCGGAGTCAATCTGGGTACTCGGGAGATCCGCAAGGGTGCAGCTCAGGCGGTGCGCCATTACATCGAGGCGCAAGGATTCACATTTCCAGCGAAAGTGGCCCAATCCGTCGACGAGGTTGCCCGCAAGGGCAGTACTCCGTTGGTGGTGAGCGATGGCGGCCGCGTCTTGGGTGTCGTGGAGCTGAAAGACATCGTCAAGGGCGGAATCAAGGAGCGTTTCGGTGAACTGCGCCGCATGGGGATCCGCACCGTGATGATCACGGGGGATAACCGCTTGACGGCGGCGGCCATCGCGGCCGAAGCGGGAGTGGATGATTTTCTCGCCGAGGCAACCCCAGAGGCCAAACTGAAGCTCATCCGTCAGTATCAGACCGAAGGGCGGCTCGTGGCCATGACGGGCGATGGCACCAACGACGCGCCCGCATTGGCCCAGGCGGATGTCGCCGTCGCCATGAACACCGGCACTCAAGCGGCGAAAGAGGCGGGCAACATGGTCGACCTCGACTCCAATCCCACCAAACTGATCGAGATCGTCGAAGTGGGCAAGCAGCTGTTGATCACGCGAGGCTCACTCACGACCTTTTCAATCGCCAATGATGTGGCGAAATACTTCGCCATTATCCCTGCCGCTTTCGCGACCACCTATCCTCAGTTGGCCGCGCTCGATGTGATGCGCCTGACGAGCCCGAACTCGGCCATTCTTTCCGCAGTTATCTTTAACGCATTGATCATCGTGGCGCTGATCCCGCTGGCGCTCAAGGGCGTCAAGTACCGTGCCTTGGGCGCCGCGGCATTGCTCCGGCGCAATTTGTTGATTTACGGCGTGGGCGGCATCGTCGTGCCGTTTGCCGGAATCAAGCTCATTGACATGGCGCTGACGACGCTGCGGCTGGTCTAGAGGTAAGGCGCTATGAAAACGATGCTACGGCCTTTGTTGGTCTTGTTCGCTCTACTGACGGTGCTCACGGGTGTGGTCTATCCGTTGCTCGTAACGGGCATTGGAAAAATAGCATTTCCAAACCAGGTTTCCGGCAGCTTGGTGAAGCGGGATGACAAAGTGGTGGGCTCCACGTTGATTTCTCAGTCCTTCCAAGATCCCAAATACTTTTGGGGAAGGCTGTCCGCCACTTCGCCCATGGCGAACAATGCGAGTGCCTCCGGTGGATCAAACTTCGGACCGACGAACCCTGCATTGATTGAAGCGGTCAAGGCGCGGATCGACGCCTTGAAGGCGGCTGATCCGGATAATATGCTGCCCATTCCGGTGGACCTCGTCACCGCCTCTGCCAGCGGGCTCGATCCTGATATCAGCCCGGCGGCCGCGCTTTATCAAGTGACGCGCGTGGCGTGGGCACGGCACATTGATCCGGTAAAATTGCGGGAGAGGGTACTCGCACGGGTCCAAGGTCCGCAGTGGGGCATCTTCGGCGAAGCGCGTGTCAACGTACTGATGCTCAATTTGAGCTTGGATGGCGCGCCTTAACCATTGATCTTGAATACCAGAGCCCCGCGCCCGGATCCTGACCTGCTGCTGGCAAAAGTCCAGCAGCAAGAAGCGCAGTCGCGACGCGGGAAATTGCGTATCTACTTCGGATCTTCCGCGGGCGTCGGTAAGACTTACGCCATGCTGGTGGCGGCCAGAAAGCTCAAGGAGGACGGTCGCGATGTGGTGGTGGGTGTGGCCGAGACTCATGGCCGCCCCGAAACCGCGGCACAGCTGGAAGGCCTGGAAGTCCTGCCGCGCAAGGTAATTCCCTACCGGGGAAATGAGCTGCTCGAATTTGACATCGACGCCGCGCTCGAGCGCCAGCCGGCGCTGATTTTGGTGGATGAACTCGCGCACTCGAATGTGCAGGGCTCACGGCATCCTAAGCGCTGGCAAGATGTGGAGGAACTGCTGGGAGCCGGTATCGATGTCTTCAGCACGTTGAATGTTCAGCATCTGGAGAGTCTGAACGATGTGGTGGGCGGCATTACCCAGGTGCGCGTCTGGGAGACCGTTCCGGATACGGTGTTCGATGCGGCCGATGAGGTGGTTTTAGTCGACATCCCCGCGGAGGAACTGCTGGCGCGATTGAAAGCCGGCAAGGTGTACGTGGAGGCGCAGGCGGAACACGCTGCGCATAACTTTTTTCGTAAGGGCAACCTCATGGCGCTGCGCGAACTCGCGCTGCGACGCACTGCGGACCGGGTCGAAGGGGATGTCCAAGCCTACCGGGCAGACCGGGCCATCGACTCGGTGTGGAAAACCGCCACCGCGCTGCTCACGTGTGTCGGTCCCGACCCTGGGGCCGAGCGCGTGGTGCGCGCCGCTGCGCGTCTGGCAAGTCAACTGAATGCCGATTGGCACGCCATCTATGTCGAAACTCCCGCATTACAGCGCCTCTCGTCGGCGCGGCGCGAACGAATTTTGGCGACCTTGAGCCTGGCCCAGGAACTCGGCGCAACTACCGCCGTGATTGCGAACGCACAAGTGGCTGAGAGCGTCGTGGCCTACGCGCGCAGTCACAACTTCTCGAAGCTCGTGATTGGCCGCAATCCCGCCAGAAATCTGTGGCCCTGGCAAAGGTCCAGCGGGCAAAAACTGGCCTTGCTGGCGCCGGACATTGACTTGATCGAGATTGGCCGCACTCAAGACACCGCGCAAAGCGATTCTGCGAGAAACGCGGCGTCATTCCATGGCGATGTCGGCCATGAACTGAATGATCGTCGACGAGCGAAAAAGCTGCGCTACCTATGGGCCACGCTCGCCTGCATTGCAGTAACCGCAGGATCGATGCCGCTTGCGGCGCATTTTGATCGCTCGAACATCGTGGCGATCTTCATCCTGGCCGTCGTGCTGGTAGGGGTTCGATTCGGACGGGGGCCCGCGGCGCTATCCGCTGTGTTGAATGTGGCCGCCTTTGATTTCTTCTTCGTGCCGCCGCGGTTTTCGTTCGCCGTGAGCGACGTTCAGTACTTGCTGACGTTTTTCATCATGCTGGCGGTCGGACTCATTGCCGGGCAGCTCACGGCAGGCCTGCGGTTCCAGGCGCGCGTCGCCTCGCACCGTGAGGAGCGCGCCGGATCGCTTTACGAGATCGCCCGTGACTTGTCGGGCGCCATGCGAATCGATGAAGTGATCAAGATCAGCCGCGAGTCCGTCGAGAGAACCTTTCGCGCAACCGTTGCCATATTGCTGCCCGACGCGAGCGGGCAAATCGTCATGCCAACACCCGGCGTGCGCCCGAATTCCGCCGACAAACCGCTCGCCATCGAGATTGGGATTGCTCAATGGGCGTTCGATCGTGGCCAGCCTGCGGGGTTCAGCACCGATACACTGCCCGGCAGCGAGGTTCTATATATCCCGCTGCGCGCGCCGACCCGTGCCCGCGGCGTACTCGCGGTGAAGGCGCACAATCGCAGGCTGCTGCGCATTCCGGAGCAAAGGCAGCTGCTCGATACATTTGCCGCGCTGATCGCAATCGCACTCGAGCGCGTGCACTATGTCGGCGTGGCACAGGGTGCTCTGGTCAGCATGGAATCAGAGCGCTTGCGCAACTCGTTGCTCGCCGCACTTTCGCATGATTTGCGCACGCCGCTCACGGTCTTGGTCGGCCTGGCAGAGTCCCTATGCCTTACGAAACCTGATTTGTCGACGGCGCAACGAGAAACCGCCGAGGCGATCACCGAGGAGGCGCATCGCATGAGTGCGCTCGTGAGCAACCTGCTCGACATGGCGCGCATCGAGAGTGGCGGAGTGAAGCTGAATCTCGAGTGGCAACCGCTTGAAGAAGTGGTCGGTACGGCACTCGAGGCCACCCGCAGCATTTTGAAACAACACCACGTCGAGATACGCCTGCCTCGCGACTTGCCGCTGGTGCGATTCGATGCGCTGTTGATCGAGCGTGTGCTGGTAAACCTGCTCGAAAATGCGGCGAAGTACACGCCTGCAGGAAGTACCGTGACCGTCTCCGCCGAGGTTCTCGCCGATCAACTGAGCATCTCGGTTTCCGACAATGGCCCAGGGCTGCCGCCCGGCCGTGAGGATGCGGTGTTCGAGAAATTTGCCCGCGGTCACCGTGAATCGGCCACGCCGGGCGTCGGCTTGGGCCTCGCGATCTGCCGCGCCATCATCGACTCGCACGGGGGGAAGATCATGGGGTTCAACAGACCCGGCGGCGGGGCGACCGTGAATTTCACATTGCCGCTCGGCCATCCGCCGGCGGCTGAATTCGAATCTGAGTCGCCGGCAACGTGAGCCGGCCGGCAAAGTTCAGCGCGAAACCAAGCGCCCCTTGGACTCGTCATAAGGGATCCATAGTTGGCCCGATTGAGCGCATTCATAGCCGTACCGGAACAGCGAACGCACGGTTTCGGCACGGAAATCAAACGGCTCAGCCGTCGGGTAGGTGATCGGAATCGCCGTGTACTGGAACCTCGCGCCCTGCAGCTCTGCGTTGGCCGCGGTCAGTTCAAGCGTGGTCCTCAGCATGTGGTTCAGCCCCGCGGCAACGCTGCGCGACACAATAGCCCTGGTTCGCAGCCGTATCGGCAGAGGCGCTTCGCTCAACCGCCCATCAACGATGACGTACACCGCCGCGCTGCGCGACAATGGCAGGGGCACGAAGAACGGCACCGTAATGGTCCCGTCGACATGGACCTCGTCGTACAGTGCTCCTTGCTCTTGCACGTGAATGACGACCGGCGGAAACATCCCGGGCACACTGGCGGAGGCCACCAAGACATCTCGAAACAGCGCTCGTGCACCAGGGCCGCCGTTCATGGCAATCGATCCCAAGTCCCACACCACGGGCTCTCCGGTGCCAACATCGGTGGTGGCCACGAGCAGCAGCCGTCCCGTGGCCGCCTCGCGCGCCACTGCTTGAATCAAGGCGTCGGTGGCGTACCGGTCAACCAGTTCTTTCAGCGGCGTGCCCCGATAGATGCTCGAGCCAAACAGCGCTCCCAAACCGCGGGACTGCAGCAAGTGTTCCGCGCTTCCCGTGGTGTAGATCTCGATGAGCTGCTGGTCCCAATCCGGGCCCAGAAAGGCATAGGGAGCGATCAGGGCGCCGGCGCTCACGCCGGTCACTACGGAGAACTGCGGCCGTATTCCTGAGCGCGTGAGGCCGACCAGTGCACCGGCGCCAAATGCGCCGTCGGCGCCGCCCCCGGTGAGTGCCAGAATGTTGAGCGGTTCATCCGCGCGCAATGCATGAAGGCGCTGCGCAACGCTTTGCGCAGACAGGGTCGAGAACCGCCGGTCAGCGCCCAGCGTGCGTATTGCATTCGGCGCATCGCTTTGGGCCGGCGGCTTCGCATCCCGAATGACGAGCGGCGAACACCCCAGCAGAAGCAAACTCGCCGCGCTGAGCAAGGCCGCAATCATGTGTCGTTGTTGCACGGGAATTCACTCCTTGTCGCGCAATGCGCGGCGAGCATAATGTGTGACGGCAGTGACAAGCGCGGGCAGTCCGCCGACCGCACCGAGCGCGCTGATCGTCGCGATGACATCCATGGCCTGAACGACGTTTCCCCAGTACGGGCCCATGGCGGTGCCGATGCACGCTCTCATGGTATTCGTGCCACCCTCACCGCCGCCTCACCGCTCAGCGGCTGACCGACGCCTCCGAGGGCTTTGTAGATGGCGACGACCGAGACATTCACCGCGGTCTCGGCCTGAGCCACGGAATCCTCTGCGTCGAGCTGCGTGCGCTGCGCGTCCAGCAGCACCAGGAAATCCGCGACGCCCTCACGATATTGAATTTCGGCGAGCTCCGCGGCGCGCCGCGAGGCTTGAGCTTGCTCGTTCAGGCTCTTCAGTTGCGTTTGCCGCGAGCTGTAGGCGACGAAACTGTTTTCAGTATCCTCGAGCGCCAGCAGCACGACTTTCTCGTAATTCGCTGCCGCGGCGTCGGATTGCGCTTGACTGGCGCGCAACCGCGCACGCACGGAGCCAAAATCGAATGCGGCCCAGCTTACCGTCGGGGTGATGGACCACGCGCGGGCGTTGTCGTTGGCGCCGGTGCCGAACAGCCTGCCGACGTCCCCTGAGAGGAATCCAACGAAACCCGTCACATTGACGCGGGGAAAAAGATCGGCCGTCGCCACCCCGACCCGGGCTGTTGCAGCGGCGAGCTGGCGCTCTGCGGCGCGAACATCGGGTCGGCGACGCAGCAGCTCGGCGGAGTCGCCGATGGGAAGTGCTTTGGCGTAAGTGGCAACCGCCGCCGGGCGAAGCTCCTCATCCAGTTGACCCGGCCGTTCAGCAATCAGCACAGCCAGCCGATAGCCCGCCTGCTTCTCGGCGGCCTCGAGCGGCGGAATCGTCGCCTCAGTGGCGCTGAGGCGTGCGCGGCTGCGCTGAACATCAAGTTCCGCGCCACGGCCTGTCTCATCAAGCAGTTGCGTGAGCTCGAGGGTCTGATGTTCGGTGGCCAGGTTTTCTCGCGCCACGGCAAGACGCTTCTGCGCACCGCGAAGCTCAAAGTAATTGCGCGCAACCTCGGCGGCGACGGTAACTTGCGCATCTTGATAGTTGGCACGTTCGGCGCCCAAGTCGTCGCGCGCGGCCTCGACCGAGCGGCGCACATGGCCGAATAAATCGATTTCCCAAGCGGCATCAAATCCCAAACTGTCGCTCTGCGCATTGATGCGGCCGGGGCCGAATCCGGGCTGCTGCTCATCGAAATGCGAGTACGTGCCGTCCAACTGTACGTGCGGCGCGTAATCGAGGTTCCTCTCGACGAAAACCGCGCGGGCAGCTCTGACTCGATCGTACGCGGAGCGCAGATCCAAATTCGCCGCCAGCGCGCGGCGCACCAGGGTATCGAGCTCGCTGTCATCAAACCCCTGCCACCACAGTGCCTCCGGCGTCTGCGCGACAAACGCGGCCGACTGCGCGTTGCGCACGACCGCCGGCGCGGTCTGCGGCGCGCGATAATTTGGGCCGACAGCGCATGCGCTCAAGAGCAGCGTCCCTAAGGCAATGGCAGACATATTTTTCATTATCAGTTCCTTCATCAATGGCGCCGATCAACCCGTTTCATCGCTCAGGTCGAGGAGCACCGGTGCAGCGGTGGGCGTCTTGGCGGCGCGTGCGCGCTGCGAGAATTTGCGAACCAGGACGTAGAACAACGGTGTCAGGATGAGCCCGAAAACGGTTACACCCAGCATCCCGGAGAACACAGCGATGCCCATGGCGTGACGCATCTCCGCGCCCGCGCCCGTCGAAATGACGAGCGGCACCACGCCCATGATGAAGGCGAGTGAAGTCATCAAGATCGGACGCAGCCTGAGGCGTGCAGCGTTGAGCGCAGCCTGCAGCGGCGGGACGCCTTCGAGTTCTTGGTCTCTCGCGAATTCCACGATGAGAATTGCGTTCTTGCTGGCGAGACCCACCAGCACGATCAAGCCGATCTGCGTGAAAATATTACTGTCGCCGTGCGTCAACTGAACACCGGTGATGGCCGACAAAAGCACCATGGGCATGATCAGGATGACCGCGAGCGGCAGGCTCAAGCTCTCGTACTGCGCCGCGAGCACCAGGAACACGAGCAGCACCACCAACGGGAAAACGAGTATCGCGGTGTTGCCGGCGAGTATCTGCTGGTAGGTCAGCTCCGTCCATTCGAAGCTCATGCCGTTGGGCAGCTCTTGCCGCGCGAGCCGCTCCATGGCCGCCTGTGCCTGGCCTGAACTGAAGCCGATATTGGGTCCGCCGTTGATCTCTGCCGTGGGATAGGAGTTGTAGTGCATGACGCGATCAGGACCCGAAGAGCGCTTGACGGTCACGAAGGAGCCCAGGGGGATCATGTCGCCCGCGGCATTGCGGGTCTTTAGTTTCACGACATCTTCGGCCTGCAGCCGGAAATTGGGTTCGGCCTGGGCCGTCACGGGATAGGTGCGGCCGAAGGCGTTGAAGTCATTGACGTACAAGGAGCCTAGGTACACCTGCATGGTGTCAAAGAGTTCCTGCAGCGAGACGCCCTGCGACTTCGCCTTCTCGCGATCCACGTCGGCATCGACTTGCGGAACGTTGACCTGGTAGCTGGAGAAGAGGCCGTGCAGCTCGGGGCTCTCATTGCCCTTGGCCAGCAAATTCTGCGTCTGCCGGTAGAGTTCCTCGAAGCCCAAGCCCGCGCGATCCTCGATCTGCATGCGAAACCCGCCGATGGTGCCCAGGCCGTTGACGGGCGGCGGCGGGAACACGGCGATGAAGGCCTCCTGTATCGCGCTGTATTGCTGATTGAGCGCAGCGGCGATCGCGCCCGCGGACTGATCCTTGGACTTGCGCTCCTCAAAGGGTTTCAAGGTCACGAACACGATCCCCGAATTCGGACTGTTCGTGAATCCATTGATACTGAGGCCGGGGAACGACACTGCGTGATCAACCCCCGGTTGTTTCAAGGCTATCTCGTCCATGCGGTGTATCACCGCCTCGGTGCGATCGAGCGTCGCCGCATCGGGCAGCTGCGCGAAGCTCACGAGATACTGCTTGTCCTGCGGCGGAATGAACCCGGTAGGAGTTCGCGCAAAACCCAGGTAGGTAAGCCCAATCAAGCCGGCATATATAAAGAGTGCGACGCCGCCGGCGCGCACCACGCGGCCCACGCCGCCGACGTAGCGTGCCGAGAAGCGCGCAAAGAATCTGTTGAACGGGCGGAAGAATCCGCCGAGCAAGCGATTGAGGATGCGCGTCAGGCGATCGGGCGGTGCCCCATGTTCCTTGAGCAGCAGCGCGGACAGCGCGGGCGATAGCGTGAGCGAGTTGAACGCCGAGATCACGGTGCTGATGGCGATGGTCAAGGCGAATTGCTTGTAGAATTGGCCGGTGAGGCCGCTGATGAATGCCGTGGGCACGAACACCGCGCACAGCACCAGTGCCGTGGCGATGATGGGCCCCGTGACCTCGCGCATCGCCTGCCGCGTGGCCTCGATGGGCTTCAAGCCGTTGGTGATGTTGCGCTCGACATTTTCGACCACGACGATGGCGTCGTCGACGACAATGCCGATCGCGAGCACCAGGCCGAACAGCGACAACGCGTTCAAGCTGAATCCAAAGAGGTGCATGACCGCAAAAGTGCCCACCAGCGACACCGGCACGGCGATCAATGGGATGACGGAGGCACGCCAGGTCTGCAGAAAGACGATCACCACCAACACCACCAGCAGGATGGCTTCGAGCAGCGTGTGCACCACCGCATGAATGGAGCCGCGCACGAACACGGTGGGGTCGTAGACGATTCGGTACTCGACGCCCTGCGGAAACTCGCGCTGCAGTACCTGCATTTTCGCGCGCACCAATTCGGAGATCGCGATCGAGTTGCTGCCGGGGCGCTGAAAAATTGGAATCGCGGCTGCCGGCTTGCCGTCGAGAAGAGAGCGCAGCGCATAGGTGTCGGCGCCGAGCTCGACGCGCGCCACATCCTTCAGGCGTGTGACTTGACCGGCGGCACCGGTCTTGATGACGATGCTGCGAAAATCCTCCTCGGTGGTGAGGCGCCCCTTGGCATTGATCGCCACCTGAAACTCGGTGGCGCTGGGCAGCGGCGGTGCGCCGAGCTGGCCCGCGGCGACCTGTATGTTCTGCTCGCGGATTGCCTTCACGACATCATCCGCCGTGAGGCCGCGGCTCGCGACCTTCTCCGGGTCCAGCCAGATGCGCATGGAGAACTGGCCGGCGCCGAACACTTGCACATCGCCGACGCCGTCCAGGCGAGCGAGCTCGTCCTTGACACGAAGCAGCGCGTAGTTCGACAGGTACAACGTGTCGTAGCGATTGTCCGGAGAGACCAGGTGCACGACCAAGGTCAGGTCCGGAGAGGCCTTGTTGGTGACCACACCCAGGCGTTGCACGACGTCAGGGAGCTTGGGCAGCGTCTGGGAGACGCGGTTCTGCACTTGGACCTGCGCCTTGTCGATATCGGTGTTCAGTGCGAACGTGATGGTGAGGGTCATCACGCCGTCGGCAGTCGCTTGAGAGGATTGATACAGCATCCCCTCGACGCCGTTGATCGACTGTTCGAGCGGGCTCGCGACGGTCTCACCAATGACCTTGGGGTTGGCCCCCGGGTAGGTCGCCTTCACAATCACCGTCGGCGGCACAACTTCCGGGTATTCGCTGATCGGAAGTTTGGGCAAGGCGATCAGACCGGCCAGGAAAATGAGGGCCGAGAGTACGCCCGCAAAGATCGGGCGGCTGATGAAGAATTGCGAGAGTTTCATAACAGGTCCTGCGCTTAACGTCGGCTGAGATTCAGCGAGTCACGTGAAGGGCGACGGCCGCCTGGGCGAGACGCGAGACCCCATCGACGGGGCTCGTCGTTGGTGCGGGGGCCGCCGGTGCGGGACTTGCCGGTCCCGGGCCCGGCTGCGCCGCCACTTGGCTCAAGCCGCCGCCCTCCGCATCGCGCATTGCGACGCGCGTGGGCGCGACGCTCTGCCCGGGCCGCACATGCTGCAGACCGTTGACGACGATGAGATCTTTCGGGGCGAGGCCGCGCGTCACAACCCGCAGGCCGTTGATTTCAGGTCCGAGTTCGACGAGGCGGTACTCGATGTGGTTTTCCTTGGTCAACATCAGCACGTATTTCTTGGACAGATCCGTACCCACGGCACGATCCTCGATCAAGACACTTTCATGATCTTCCCCGCCGACGAGGCGCACGCGCGCAAACAGGCCCGGCGTGTAACGGCCATCGGGGTTTGCAAGCGCTGCGCGGGCACGAATGGTCCCCGTGGTCGCATCGACCTGATTGTCGATGAAGTCCAGCTGCCCCGGATGTGGGTAGCCGTTCTCATCAACGAGCCCGATATAGACGTCGGAGTCAGCGCCATGCGTGCGCGGCTGATCGTGCTTCGCCTTCGCGTAGCGCAGATAAGTCTGCTCATCGGCGTCGAAGTAGACATAAACCGGATCGTCGGAAACGAGCGTGGTCAGAAGACTGGCACTGGTCACGAGGTTCCCGGCAGTGATGATTGCGCGCGACACGTGACCGTCGATGGGCGCGCGCACTTCGGTGAATTCGCGATTCAAACGCGCTGCCTGCAGGGAGGCGTCGATCGAGCCCAAGGCTCCCTGGGCTGAAGCTTCGGACGCCACCTGTCGCTCGTACTCTTCACGTGAAATGGCGTGCGCACCGATCAGCCGCTCGGCGCGCGCGCGGTTGGCCTTGGCGAGATCGAGGTCTGAAACGCTGCGGGTGCGCTCTGCGGCCAGGCGCTCGACTTCCGCCTGAAACGGTCGCGGGTCGATCTGGAATAAAAGTTGGCCTTTCTTGACGCGTGCGCCATCCGTGAAGGCAACGCGGTCGATGAAGCCGCTGACGCGCGGATGGACTTCCACCGTATTCACGGCCTGCAAGCGACCGCTGAATTCCTGCCATTCGCGCAGCGGCCGGTGGATCACCTCGGCCACCGTCACCGCGGGCAGGGCGGTGTTGCTCGCGGCCTGCGGCTTGGCGCGCGAGTGCCCCGTGACGGAAAACAGCAGAACCGCTGCGAGCGCGGCGAGGGCGAGTAAAACAGACATTGACGTCTTGCTAAGATTCAGTTGCTTGAGCGGCACGTACGACTCCGATCGGATATTCGAATTCCCAGGACTGACGCTGCACCGGCCAAACAGCCCTCTTTTTGGGAGAACTTGACTTGCAGCTGAAACACCCCGATGCTATGCAACGTGTGTTACCGGTCAGTAACGCTTTATCGATAAGTTACTTACCGGTCAGTCACCTGTCAAGTGGAGCGATCCTATGAACCTGCCGAAAACGACGCAAGTGTCTGTAAAGGAAGAAGTTATTTCTTCGGGGCCCAAGTCGTGCGTGCGTGATCGCATCATGCGAACGGCCAGCGATCTCTTTTATCGCCACGGCATTCGCGCCGTCGGCGTGGACACGATCGCCTGCGAAGCCGGTACCAACAAGATGAGCTTCTACCGCAATTTCGCCTCCAAGGACGAACTGGTCGCGGAGTATCTACGCAGCGAGGAGCGCGAAGGCATGCTCTGGTGGGATGAAACTATCGCGGCCCATGTGGGCAATCCGCGCTTGCAGGTCGAGTCTCTCTTCGATGTGCTGGTGAAGAACACGTGCGAAGACGATTCGCGGGGTTGCGCACTGGCCAATGCGGCAGTGGAAATCACCGAGCCGGACCATCCGGCGCGCCCTGTGATCGAGAAGTACAAGGCCGATATGCGCCGGCGCTTTCACCAACTCGCGCGCGAAATGAAGGCTCGCGAACCGGAAGCGCTCGGCGACTCGCTGATGCTTTTGTGGGAAGGCGCCTATCTGGCTCGCGTGACCATGGGCGCGGAGGGCCCGGTGCAAGGTGCGGCTAAGGCGGCGCGGGCGTTGATTGCGGCGTACACCGACTGAATTGAATTCAAATGAAAGCAATCATAACCGGAGCCACCGGCATGGTTGGAGAAGGTGTTCTGCTCGAGTGCCTCAATGCTCCCGAGGTCGAACAGGTTTTGGTCATCAATCGAAAGCCCGGCGGCGTATCGCACCCGAAGTTGCGTGAAATTCTTCACGGCGACTTCTTCAACCTGCTGCCGATCGAGCAACAATTGACGGGATACGATGCCTGTTTCTTTTGTCTGGGCGTATCGTCCGTCGGCATGAGCAAAGAGGAATATAGGCACGTTACCTACGACCTCACTTTGAACGTAGCGCAGCTATTGGCGAAATTGAATCCAGCCACCACCTTTTGCTATGTCACCGGCGCAAGCACGGACAGCAGTGAACAAGGGAGCGTTGCCTGGGCGCGCGTAAAAGGTGCGACCGAGAATGCCTTGCTTCGGCTGTTCAAACGGGCCTATATGTTTCGCCCCGGTTTTATGAAGGCGACTCCGGGGCAGAAGAATGTAAAACGTTACTACACGTTTATTGCCTGGCTCTATCCCATTGGCAGGGCAGTGTATCCCGCGGGCTTTTGTACATTGCAGGAAGTGGGACAGGCGATGATCAAGGCAGCTACCAAAGGCTATCCCAAACAGATTCTTGAAGTGAAGGACATCGTGGCGCTGGCAGCAAGCTGACGGGGCAAACTTATGGGATCCGTTGGCGGCGCGGGATGCGGGAGTCATTTAACATCACGCGATACGGGTTTTGAAAAAACTACAAGCATTGTCTCGATGCGCCTGACCATGCAAACTCTGCAGGATGTTGGCCAACCGCGGCGTTTTGGTGATTGACCGTATGCTCAGCGCATAACGAGGCAGTATTCGAATGCTCTCCGCCGCACCCTCCCCGGTCTTAACTTTCGAAAAGGTTCTGCGTGCTTTCGGCACCGGCGGTTTCACGTATGCCGACGTAGTGGTGCAACTGGAGCGGCTGCTCGCGATCGGTGCATCCCCAACGGCGATGTTGGAAGCTCTTCAGCGCCGCGAGCGAATCGAACCGTTTCCCGAGTACGCGCACGTCGAGGTTGTCCGTCTGCTGAACGCGGCCATCGCAAAGAGCGCGAACGAGGCCCTCATATCGGGGGCGCAGTACGAGCCGGACGAGGTGCAAGATCAAAGCCCTGATTCAGAGCTTGCACCGGCGCGGTCGGCAGCCGAGCGCGGCGTGGATGCGCCTGAGCCGCAGCGCAGTCAGCGCAGAGACCTCGATGAGGCAGCGGCCGAGAGCATCGCCTCCAATGAGGCGGTGCGCACGCGCGGTGAGGAGATGCTGCGCGAATCGAAGCGCTACCAAGCCGAGTTGAGCGTCATGCGCAATACACTTGCCGCACGCGACGCCACGATCGCGCAGGTACTGAACTCCCTCGGGGAGCGGGATTCTCAAATCGCAGCATTGCAGCAACAACACGCGAAGATGGTCCCCATGCTGGACGCGCGCGCCGGCGCCGGCACGCAACTGCAGGCGGATCTGCGGGCGGCCCAGGCGCGTGCCGCGACGCTCACGGCGGAACTCGCGACTGCACGCGCGGCTCTTCAGTCAGAACAAAACAAGAGCCGGGGCTTCGACAAGGCATGGGCTGAGAGCCTCGCATCAAATGAAGCAGCACGTTCGCGCGCCGATGAAGCGCTGCTTGAAGCCAAGCGATACCAAAATGACTCGCGGGCGTTGCGAGAAACGCTGGCGGCCCGCGAAGCCACGATCGCTCAAATAAAGCATTCGCTCGGCGAGCGCGATGCTCAGCTCGCGGCTTTGCAGCAGGAACACGCGAAAATCGTCCCCATGCTGAAGGCGCGCGCCGACGCGGGCGCGCAGCTGGAGGCCGGGCTGCCGGCAGCGCGCATGCGTGCGGACGCGCTTGCCTTGGAGCTGAAAGCGAGTCAGGAAGCGGCCGCGCTGCTCAGCGCCCAGCTCGCTCGGAGCGAGTCCGGCCTGGATGCTGCACGAAGGGAACTAGGCGCGATGAAGGCGCAGTTGAATTCTCAGCAGGAGTTGTTGCGGAGTCGGGACTGGCACAGCGGTTTCGATCAGAACATGAGCCGAGAATTGGATGCGCGGGCCCAAGCCGCAGAGGCGGCACTCGCGGTGGCCGCAGCGTCGGTGCCCAGCGCAGCAAATGGCGGCCAAGCAGTAAGCGCTCCCCCGGTGCGCCGCCAAGGCCAACGGTGGACTTCGATCCCTCGTCCCTTGATAGCGGGCGTGGCCGTTGCAGTAGCGGCAGTTGCCGCTTGGTTTTTGGTGCGGCATGCGCCGGCGCCAAAGGAAGCACCGGTAGCGGCGGTCGCCGCAGTTCCGGTACCGGGCACGGTAATTCGGGATTGCCCAACCTGTCCTGCCATGGTGGTGTTGCCCGGGGGGCGATTCAAACAAGGGGCACTGCGCGGGGAGAGCGGTGCGACCGCGTTCGAAACGCCGCTGCATTGGGTAGCCATCGGCCCTTCGTTGAGCATGTCGTCGAATGCCGTTACGGTGGACGACTTCCAACAATTCGTCGCGGACACCGGTTCGGACATGCGAGGCTGCGATACCTACGACGGCGACTGGAAGCGTCGGCCCGACAACAGTTGGAGAAATCCGGGGTTTTCACAGACCGGAACGCATCCCGTGACCTGTGTGTCGTGGAATGACGCCAAGGCCTATGCTCGATGGCTGTCGGCGAAGACCGGCCACTCGTACCGTCTGCCGAGTGCGTCGGAATGGGAATATGCCGCGCGCGCGGGCGGCGAGGCTGTGCAGCCGTGGAGCGCGGACGGGGCGGCGGCTTGCGCCGCGGCGAATGTCGCCGACGCCAGCGCGGTGCAGCGGTATCCGGGTTGGGCCGTATTCGGCTGTAGCGACGGCTACGTCTATACCGCACCGGTCGGTTCGTTCAAAGCCAATTCATTTGGTCTCAATGACATGCTCGGCAACGTCTTTCAGTGGACCGAAGATTGCTGGCACGCGGACTACACCGGCGCGCCCATCGACGGATCGGCGCGCAGCGATGGCGATTGTTCGGAACATGAGCTTCGCGGGGGCTCCTGGTTCAGCACACCGGCCTACGTGCGGGCGAACTATCGAAATCACTTTGCGGCAGACTATCGAACCAGCAGCGTGGGAATTCGACTGGTCAGAGACATGGCGCAATGAGAACCGGCATCTACCTGTCGGCTCATGCCGTCTTGGCGCTGCTGCTATCCCACGCAGCATGGCCGCGTGAGGCGGTATCGCCGGCCGCCGGCGAGGTGCCTGCAGCGCTCAAGCGAGATACTGCCCGCTGCTCGAGTCTGGCGGACGTGGAAGCTTGTTACAATGCGATTCGCCGGAACCCGAATGATCCGGCGCTTCTGGTTGGTTTGGGGGATGCACTGGTTCGAGCGCAGCGTCTCCAAGATGCCATTCGCAACTATCGCCGCGCCGCGGTGCTTGCACCAGGCATGAGCGGACTCGCCGACAAAATCAGCGCAGCCGAGACGAAGTTGGCCGCGAGGCAAGCACCCGCAAAGGCGCCGATTGATCGCGCATCCGCCGGCGCGGTCACCGCCAAGCGCTATTCGAATGCTGCGCCGGAGGCGCAATCGCACTGACGACGGGAAGCAAACTCTCTCGCCGATCTCGTCAATATGGCCGCCAAACTCGGACTCGCAGCCGCGTCGCGAGCTTGAGGGCACGCATGGCGCAAAACGCGGGAATCGCCTACAGCAAGGCGACAGAAAGCCAATTAGGCTGCAGATCCCGTCAGCTTGGAGTGTGCCCATGAGAAATAATCACCCGAAAAGCGAAGGCCCTGCAATGAAAGAGCATGCCGCGATGGATAAGGAGCTGGTGGCAAGACAGAAAACCACTGAAGCGGAGAGGGCAGCCCATGCCAGCCATGCTGAGCGTTCTAAAACGGAAGCAAAGGCGAAATCAGAGCCGGCAAAGTAAATGTCGCCCTCACGCGCCGAGGGGTAGATCTCCCTGAACCTCAACGCGATGCAGAGCCGGTGCCTCTCCGGCTATCCAGCCATGGCCGCCACAATCCATGAAGTCGAGGTTGGGCGCCGGCGATAGATGGCGGCCCACGGTTTGTCGGATGTCATGGAGTGATCCAACGCCCAGACTGACGAACCCGGCAATTTGGTGATCGCGGACCCCATGCGGCGGCTGTCTTATTCAAGCTACAGGTGCCGGGACCGATTCGAATGCAGTTGTACCGCCGCCCGTGCGACCCGCAGCAGGACTGATTTCGCTGCGGCGCTCTACGCGGCTAATCCTTGATATACCACCGAATCATAGAAAACACGCCCTGTTTTGGTGCACAACGTTAAGGAGGTGTTAAGGATTTAACTGTTCTTGACTCCGTCTGTTGGTTGGCAACCATCTGGTGGCGTGTTGTAATCGGATCACAAACCGCACTGGCTCGCTGGGATGAATTTGCGCGGCACGGTGTTTGCAGAGCTTGGATCGTTTTCAAACTCATGGGAGAAAATGATGAGGAACACAAAACTGCAGTACGCGGTGCGTGCTGTGCTTGCAGCCGCAGCTGCATCGGCTGTTTCGCCGGCGTACGCGCAAACCGCGCCGGCCGCCACGAACGACACGGCGTTACAAGAAGTGATCGTTACCGGATCGCGCCTCGCGATTGCACCGAACGATATCTCGATCAGCCCGATCACCAGCCTGGGCGCGCTCGATATTCAGAAATCGGGCTTGGTGCGCACCGAGGACCTGCTCAACAACTTGCCGTCGGTCGTCGCTGAACAAAGCAGCGGCACTTCGATCAGCTCCAACGGCACTGCCACGGTGAGCTTGCGCGGCTTGGGCTCGCAGCGAACCCTGGTGTTGGTCAACGGCACTCGATTGGCTCCGGGCGCCGGCTTGAGCGGGGTTGGCAGCAACACCTCCAGCAGTCCAGACATCAACCAGATCCCCGCCGATTTGATCGAGCGCGTGGATGTGCTGACGGGCGGTGCATCCGCCGTTTACGGCGCAGACGCCGTCGCCGGCGTGGTCAACTTCGTGTTGAACACTCACTTCGAAGGCATCAGGGTCGATGCGAACTACGGCTTTAGCCGCTATAACAACAATCATGCGGATTTGCTTGCCAACCTTGCCGCCGCGGGCAATCCGCTTCCCGACAGCGTAGTCAATGCCGGCTTCAACAAGGACGTCTCCTTCCTGGCGGGAGCGAATTTCGCCGACGGCAAGGGCAATGCAACGGTATACGCCACGTACCTGAAGAGCTCACCCGCGGTGGGATACCAGTACGACTACGCCGGTTGCAGCTTGAATACGCCGAGCACGCTGCCCGGACCCGGCGGCCTGAGCTGCGGCGGCTCGGGAACTCCGGCCACGGGACGCTTCGCGGTCTTCGGAAAAACCACTCCCACGAGCCCGCTCGTACCCCAGACACCCGCAGCTGCCTACGCCATCGATCCGGTGACCGGCGCTTTCAGACCCTACGTCAGCGCAACCGATAGCTACAATTACGGCGGCTTGAGCTTCCTGCAGCGCGCGGCGGAACGCTACACGGCCGGTTCGTTCTTGAATTACAACATCAACGACAACACCAACGTGTATTCGAATTTCATGTACGCGCGCAATAGCTCTGAGGCCAACTACGGCCCCAGCGGACTGTTCACCTACACGGCCGCGACCATCAGCTGCGCCAATCCCTTGTTGACCCCGGCGGAGGTCGGGATCCTGTGCGCACCGGCGACCGTTGCCGCGAACCAACTTGCCTTTCCGCAAAACGCCGGCACCAACAACATAAACTTGTATGTGGGCCGGCGCGCCGTGGAAAACGGTCCGCGCGAAGACAACTATTTGTCGAATTCCTTCCGCGAGACCCTGGGCGTCAAGGGAAAATGGATTGAAGGCCTGACTTACGACCTGTACGGCCAGGTTGGCATCAATACGATGCATGATTCTCAAGGCAATTATATCAATGCCACCAGTGGGACCAACGCACTGAACGTGGTCACCGATCCTGCGACGGGACAACCGGCTTGCGTGGCGGCACTGAATGGCACTGCTCCGACTTGCGCGCCGTGGAACATCTTCCAAAAGGGCGGCGTGACGCCGGCGGCGATCGCTTACATCAACGTTCCGGCGACCTACTCGATAACAACCAAGGAATTCATCGTCGATGGTTCGGTCACGGCGGATCTGGAAAAGATGGGCATGAAGCTGCCCACTGCATCGTCGGGCCCGAGCATCAACCTAGGTGCCGAGTATCGCTCGGAAAGCTACGTCTTGGATCCGGACTATATCTTTGCGAATGGCTTGAACTCCGGCGGCAATGGCGCGCAATCGGCCATCGACGGCGGATTCCACGTCTCGGAAATCTTCACCGAGGCGCGCCTGCCGGTTTTGAACGATCTTCCGGCCGCGTACAACCTGTCGTTCGATGCCGGTTACCGCTACTCCAAGTACACCTCGGGCTTCAATACCAACACGTATAAATTCGGCGTCGAATACGCGCCGATCAAAGACGTGAAGCTTCGCGGTGGCTATAACCGGGCGGTGCGCGCGCCGAGCGTGGGCGATTTGTTCTCTCCGGCGGTCCGGGCGCAGTACGCAAAGTCGTGGCCTTGGATCGTACCCGTAGTGGTG
>DATHFW010000175.1:0-6596 GCA_035317945.1 Steroidobacteraceae bacterium
TGGGCCCGTTGATGACGGCGTGCGGACCGATCCAGGTTCGAGGTCCGATGACAACGTCGGCGCCGATCACCGTAAAAGGCCCGACTTGGACGTCCTCGGCAATCTGTGCTTGCGGCGATATCACCGCCCGCGAATCGATCATCCGGCCGCTCCTGAACGTGGCTTGGTCTCGGGAGCAACCATGATTTCCGCCGACGCCACTTCTTTGCCCTCGACTTCGGCCAGGCAATGGAATTTCCAGATCCCCTTGAACGCGCGCTTCAAGGTGACCTTCAGCATCAACTGATCGCCGGGCACCACCGGCTTGCGAAACCGCGCGTTGTCGATGGCGACGAAGTAAAAAAGCGTATTGATGTCGGGCACCACCTTTGCGGTCTTGAACGCCAAGATACCGGCTGCCTGCGCCAAGGCCTCGACGATGAGAACCCCCGGCATTACGGGACGGCCCGTGAAATGCCCCTGAAAGAACGGCTCGTTGATCGTCACATTCTTCAGCGCAACGCAGTGGTGACTCGCAACGCACTCCAAGACCCGATCGACCAACAAGAAGGGATACCGATGCGGCAATTGCCGCATGATCGCTTCGATATCCAACCTATCGGACTCCGACATTATCTCTCCTATTCGTCCAATCGCCGCAAATGGGCGACCATCCGCCGCCACAGTCTCGTCTCCACAGTCGGCATGCCGCTTGAATAGCTGCCGGGTTTTTTGATCGATGCACTCACCAAGCTGCAGCCAGTCACCACCACATCGTCGGCGATGGTCAGGTGACCGGCAAAACCCACCATTCCGCCGATCATGCAGCGCTGGCCGATCACCGTGCTGCCGGAGATGCCGGTGCAGGCGGCGATGGCGGTATGAGCGCCGATGATCACGTTGTGGCCTACCTGGATCTGATTGTCCAGTTTGACCCCATTCTCGACAACCGTATCGTCAATGGCGCCCCGATCGATCGTGGTGTTCGCGCCGATTTCCACGTCATCGCCGATGCGCACGCTGCCCACTTGCGGCACCTTCTCCCAGGTGCCGTTGTTGGGCGCGAAACCGAAACCGTCCGCGCCGACCACGGCGCCGGCGTGCAGGATACAGCGCTGCCCCAGGGTCACGTCCGGGTATAAATTCACCCGCGACCTCAAGGCCGAGTCAGCGCCGACCGAGGCCCCCTTCTGGACAATACAGCCGGGGCCGACCAATACGCGCTCGCCGATCTGCGCACCCTCTTCGACCACGGCGAGCGGACCAATGCTCGCCGACGCGGCTACTCGAGCGCCGCCGGCCACCACGGCACTGGGATGGATTCCCGGCTCGGGAGCTGTTTCCGGATGCAGCAGAGTCGCAATGCGCGCATACGCCAGATACGGGTTGGGGTCTATCAGGGCGGCAACCGGGCAGTGCGCTTCATCCTCGGCGCTCAAGATCACGGCGGTGGCGCGCGTGGACTCGAGCTGCCGGCGGTAGCGAGAGTTCGCCAGAAAGCTCAAGTTCCCCGAGTTCGCCCGGGATAAGGTCGCTACGCTGCTGACCGTCAGGCCGGGCTCACCGCGCAGCGTGAGCCCGAACCGCACCGCCAACTCGCCTAGACTGAATTCTGCCTGCACCTAAGCACTGCTAGGCCTTTGGGCCGCTTACTTGGTGGCCGGCGGCTTTGCCGGTGCCGCCGCGGGTTTCGGTGTCGAGGGCAAGCTCGCCGGCTTGGATTTCAAGACTTCCAGAACCTGCGCCGTGATATCCAGCTGCGGTTTGTTGTAGAACACACCCTCGCCCAGAACCAGATCAAAACCCTGCGCGCTCGAGTAGGTGCGGATCTCCTCCAGCAAATAGCGCTGTACTTTGCCGAGTTCCTCATTTTTCCGGGTCGACAGATCGTCCTGGAATTCCCCGCCCTTGCGCGAAAACTCGCGCTGCTGATCACGCAACTGTTTCTCCGCCTTGGCGCGATCGGCTTCCGCCATGATCGCCCCTTCCTTCGCCAACTTCTCATCGCGCGTCTTGAGATCGTTCTGCATGGCCACCAATTCGCGCTGACGCGGCCCGAACTCATTCTGCAGGGCCTGCATGGCGCTCTTGACCTGCGGTGACTCGGTCATGAGTTTCTGAAAATCCACGTACCCGATCTTAATTTCGGCACTTGCCTGCTGCGACACCATGAGTCCGCACAGGCTCAGGGCCAAGAACGGTATGCTGCGAAGATAAGTCGACATTTTGTTCTTAAGACCTCAAATTGCGGTCAAAACGCTTGACCGATTGAAAATTGAAAACGCTCCGTCTCGTCGTTGAATCTCACCGTGTTGCCTTCAAACGCATTCAAAGGAATTCCGTATGAGAAACGGAACAGGCCCAATGGCTCGAGCCACTGCACTGCAACGCCGGTTGATCGTTTTAGATTAGCATAACTGAAGTGGTAGTCGATCGGCGTTAAGTCATCCACACCCAGGAACTTTACCTTATTGCCGGTCTGGAACACGTTGCCGATGTCGTAGAACCAGCTGACCCGGGCCGAGCTTTTCCACTTTTCCGGCACCGGAAAAATCAGCTCGTAGCGGTTGACTATGCGGAAGTTTCCGCCATACGGATTGCCGATGCCGATATTGTCCTTCGGTCCCAAGGTGCTTTCTCGATAGCCCCGGACGCTGTCGGGACCGCCGGCGAAGTAGTTGAGGTAAGGCGGCAGGGATGTGGTTTTGCCGAGCGCCGAGGCATAGTCCACCGAGGCTTGCGCGGAGATCACGAACTTGCCCCATAGAGGTATGTACTTGATGAAATCGAAATTCGACTGATAGTACTTAACATTGCTCAGGGGTAAGGCGTAGCGGGCCGACAGCGTCACCTTCATGCCACGATCCGGGAACAGGGCACGGTTGCGGCCTTCGTACGACCAGCCGCCGGTCAGCTCGTAGGTATAGAAATTCGTGCCGAACACGGTGTACGGACTGTCCAACGAATTGACCACGCCATCGCCGTTGGTGTCCGTCAGATCGCGCTGAAAGGTGTTGCCGTTCTGCTTGACCCAATCGACCGATTGCTGCGAGCTATAGCCCTGCGAGACCACCAGGCTGTTCTTGTTCGCGGAGCCGCCGACGCTCAAGAACTGGTACTCGCTGATCGGGTACGACCATTGCACCGCGCCCGTGATCTGCTTGGTCGAGAACGCCGAGGACGCCGCGACGAACTGCGTGACGTCGCGCAGCGTCAAGGAGGTCGTGCGCGATATGCCGTCGATGGTGGTGTAAGGATCGGTGTGCGCAAACGTATACGATTTGCTGTACTTGCCGGCGTTGATTTCCAAGGCGATGCGATCGCCGGTGCCCATGAAGTTGCTGTGCACGAAATTGCCGTTCAAGCTGAATTTCTGAGCTTCCGAGTAGCCGATGCCGCCGCCGAATTGACCCGGCAGCCCCTCTTTGATGTTGAAGTCGACATCCACGAGATCCGCGCTTCCCGCCACGGGCTTGTTCTCGAATTCCACTTTCTCGACATAGGGCAGGCGCTGCAGGCGTTCTTTGGAACGCTCGACCGCCGAATTCGACAACCATCCGCCTTCCAGCTGGCGCATCTCGCGGCGCAGCGTTTCATCGTTGATAGCCGTGATGTTGTTGAAATTGATGTGGCGAACATACACGCGGTTGCCGGGCTCTATGAAAAATGTCAGGGCCACGGTCTTTTTGTCGTTGTCCGGGGTCGGGACCGGATCGATCTTGGCGAATGCATAGCCGTCGGCGCCCAGGCGATAGCTCATCAATTGCTGCGTGGAAGTCACCTGCTTGCGGGAATACGTGTCGCCCGGCTTGATCAGCAGCAACCGGCGCAGCTGCTCTTCGGGTACCACCATGGTGCCCGCAATCTTGATGTCGCTGACCTTGAATACCTCGCCCTCGCTGACATTCACGGTGATGTACATATCGTCTTTTTCCGGCGCAATCGTGACTTGCGTCGAGTCGATCTGGAAATTCGCGTAGCCCCTGTCCATGTAGTAGGAACGCAATTTTTCCAAATCGCCGGTCAATGACTCGCGCGAATAGCGATCATCCTGTTTGTACCAGGACAGCCAGTTGGGCGTCTTCAGCTCGAAGCTGCCGAGAATGTCCTTCTCCTTGAATTTCGTGTCGCCGACGATGTTGATCTGTTCGATCTTGGCGCGCTTGCCCTCTTTGATGTCGACGATGACGTCCACTTTGTTGCCGGGCAGATCGGTGATCTTGGTATCGACCCGCACGGCATACTTGCCGCGGCTGAAATACTGGTCCGTGAGGTATTGCTTCACCTCATCGAGCACCGAGCGGTCGAAGGTCTTGCCGGTAGCCAGTCCCACATTGCGCAGGCTCTTTTGCAGGTCCTCGGTCTTGATGTCCTTGTTGCCCTTGATTTCGAATTTAGAAATCGAGGGCCGCTCGACCACCACGACCAGCAGAATATTCCCGTCGCGGCGCAGCTCGACATCGCGAAAAAATCCGGTCGCGTACAAAGCCCGCATCGCTTCACCGATGCGCGCCCCATCCAGCTTGTCGCCGATGTTGACGGGCAGATAGTTGAATACCGTGCCTTCGGAGATGCGCTGCAAACCTTCGATGCGAATGTCGCCTACGGTAAAGGCATCTTGAGCGGCATCTTGGGCCGCTTGCGCCTGCACAGTCGTACAGATCGGTTGGCTGGCCAGCGCCGCCAACAAGGCTACGCGAAATTCAAGCCGCACGCGGCAGGGACCGGGTGCAATTTCGGTGGGCGAGGCTGCGCGCGCAGCGCCGCTCGTACGGCTGGAATTTGGGTTTGATCATGATTTCCCGATTAATTCAAATGTCTTGAGATATCGTTATAGAACGCCAGGCTCATCAACACCACCAACAACGCAATGCCGATCTGCTGGCCGAACAGCTGCATGCGTTCGGAAATCGGGCTGCCCTTGATGGCCTCCACCGCCTGATAAACCACTTGGCCGCCATCGAGCAACGGCACCGGCATCAAATTGAGCACGCCCAAGCTCACGCTGATGATCGCCAGAAACGCCATAAACGCCGTGATGCCGAGAGAAGCACTGATGCCGGCGAACTCGGCGATGCTGAGCGGCCCGCTGATGTTCTTGGGCGACACCTGCCCGGTGAGCATGCGCCACAGCATTTGCACGGTCAGCGCGGACATCTCCCAAGTCTTGGCCACGCCGCTGCCGAGCGCATCGATCGGTCCTAAGCGATGGATCTCCAGCAATCCGGGCGGCCAGACTGCAGGGCCTTCTTTGAGCGAAATGCCCAGCCGGCCTATTGTCCTGCCCTGATCCTTCACGGCCGGAACCGCCGCCACAATACGCAATCGCTCGCCGTGGCGCTCGACTTCAATGGAAATGTCGCGATTCGCCGCAGCGCTCACCATGGCGACGAACTCACTGCCATTGGCGATGGGTTGTCCGTCCACGGCCAGCATTCGATCGCCGGCTTGCAAGCCTGCGCGCGCGCCGGCGCTGTCGGCCGGCACCGAATTGATCATGGTGGCGGCTTTCCACGTCGCCAGATCGAAGCCCAGGCCCGGCAGCAACTTGCCCGGCTCCGTCATTGCCCGCCGATCCTCGGTGACCCGCAATGTCAGCGCCCGCTCCGATCCGTCGCGGCGCACGCGCAGCGGGATCACCCCGTCGTCGGTGAATTGGCGGATCAAGGCAATTTGCATCTCTTCGGTATCCGCGACATTGCGCTCTCCGATGCGCACGATTTGATCGCCGCGCTGCAGTCCCGCC
Source organism: Steroidobacteraceae bacterium (assembly GCA_035317945.1). Lineage (GTDB taxonomy): Bacteria > Pseudomonadota > Gammaproteobacteria > Steroidobacterales > Steroidobacteraceae > Bog-1198. Next base: position 5,726 of record DATHFW010000175.1, read on the forward strand.
GCGGCGGCCGGACTGTCGAGGCGCACTTGGCCGACCACCGGCTTGACGGTTTCCGTTCCGATCATCGCCAGAACCGCGTACAGCAGCGCGGCAAACAATAGATTCATCGCAGGACCGGCAAGCAGCACGGCGATGCGATGCGAAATCGGACGGCGCGTGAAGGAACGGTGCAGTTCTTCGGCCGCGACATCGCCCTCGCGCTCGTCCAACAGCTTGACGTAGCCGCCCAAGGGGATGGCTGCCAGGCAATACTCGGTTCGATCGGCGTCTTTGCCGACTCGCGTGAACAGGGGTTTTCCGAAGCCTATGCTGAAGCGCAATACCTTGAAGCCGAGCTTCTTCGCGACCCAGTAGTGTCCGAACTCATGGACTGCCACCAAGATGCTGATCGCAACCAAGAAGGCAATGGGGACAACCAAAAACTTCATGCGAAGGCTCCATGCGCCGGTTCTATTAACGTGTTCGCCAAGCGTCGCGCTGCGGCGTCGGCGTCCAAAACATCACCCAGAGCCTTGACGGGGGACGCATTGAGCCGCTGCAGTACTTTGTCAATGACCGTTGAAATCCCTACAAAGTTCAAGCGCCGATCAAGAAAGGCCTGAACTGCGACCTCATTGGCCGCGTTGAGCACCGTTGGAGCGGTGCCGCCGGCGCGTGCGGCGGCTCGGGCCAGCGTCAAACTCGGAAATCGCACGTGGTCCGGCGGCTCGAAACCCAGCTGTCCAATCGCAAGCAGATCCAACGATTGTACACCGGAAGCAAACCTCTCGGGCCACGCCAGAGCCTGGGCGATGGGCGTGCGCATGTCAGGGGCGCCAAGCTGGGCCAACATCGAACCGTCCGCGTATTCGACCAGCGAATGCACCACACT
>DATHFW010000176.1:0-2661 GCA_035317945.1 Steroidobacteraceae bacterium
GGAATATGCAGACAGAGCACTAGCCCTTCGGGCAGCGTGAATTTGAGCGGTTCTCGGTCGGCGCTAGCTCAACGTCACGGCGCAAGCAGCATGTGATGTCGACCGGTTCGAGCACTCGTCAGGGGTGGCAAGTAGCCTCAAAGTAACTGCTTCTTCGTTACCTTGAGGCTACTTGCCGCCCCTGGCCAGCGACACCAACCGCTCTAAATCACTGTACCTTACCTTTCGCCGGGACGCTGCCCGCCTCCACCAACACCATGGTGCTAGGGTTCAGATGGGTTTTGATGGCGGCATTGACTTGTTCGCGGGTGAGCGCTTTCAGCGCCTTGGGGTAAGCATCGAGCCAGGCAGGATCGAAGCCCCGTTGCGTGTTGACCAGGATGGTTTCAGCCAACCCTAGGGTCGTCGACAAGCCGACAAAGTAGCTGCCGACCGCCCCCTGCTTGCGCTCCGCCAACTCTTGATCGGTGACGCCGTCCTTCCACCACTTCACGAGTTCGCGACGCGTCGAGTCGACGCCCTTGGCCAGCAGCGCGGGGGCAAAGCTCGCAGAGATCTCCCACGCGCCATCGACGATGCTGTCATCGCCCACGCTGGCGCCGATGTTGTAGGTCAAGCCTTCCTTGTCGCGCACCGTGCCCATCAATCGGCCGGTGAAGCCGCGTCCCAGAATCGCCGTGCCGACGCGCAGCGCCAGGGAATCGGGGTCGTTGTAGCGAAGGCCGGTCGCCTGACCCAAGAGCATCGTGACGCTGGGTTTGTCCGCAAGGGGCACCGTCAGCTCGCTCGCGGCAGCGGCCGCAGCAGGCTTTAAGGCTCGAACGTAGTCCTGGCCGCCGCTCCATCCGGAAAATGCCTTGGTGACTTCAGTTTGCGTCTCGGCATCGGCGACGTCGCCGACCACCACCAGCGTCATGTGCGCGGGACCATAGTATTTCGCCTGAAAGGCTTTGAGCTCATCGAGCGTTGCGGAGCGCGCCGCCGCGATGTATTCGTTCAGGGCATGTGGGTGATTCGGATGTCCTTCGGGGAATACCGCGCGATTGAAGGCTTCCGTCGCGCGAGCGCCGGTGTTCTGCGCGGAGGCCTCCAGCTCCCCGATGAGCTGCTGTTTCGCCTTGTTGAATTCCGCAAGCTGCAGCGCCGGGGTGCGCAGCTCCGCCGCGATCGTCTCGACGATCAGCGGCAAATCCTTCCTCAAGCACTTGGCCCGGATCTCCAGCGACTGCACGCCCACGGAGAAGCTGATTTCCGCACCGACGTTGTCCAATTTGTCGGCGATCGCAAACTTGTCGAGCGCCTTGGTGCCGCGATCGAGCATCATTCCGGATAGCGTCGGAATTGCAATGTTGCCGGATTCCGCCATGGCGTCGCCCGCGGGCAGCACACCCAGGATGACGACCACGTCCTTCACGTTGGAGCGATACGTGATCAGATCAATCCCATCGACTTTCGAGCGATGCGTCTGATCGGCCATATTCGCGGCTGCGGCAGCGCCTGACATCAGCAGCGCCAGAATCATGGAAAGCCGGATCACGAGCCCTTCTCCGTTTTGGTCGACAGCGGCACGAACCAGCCGGTCGTACTCTGATCTGCGCCGAAATATTGCTTGGCGACGCGCTGCACATCCGCGGGCGTCACTTGCTGCACTTTCTGCGGGAACGTCACATACAAGGTCCAATCGCCGACACCGATCCATTCGCTGAGTTCGCTGGCCACCGCGGCCGTACCGTCGCGCTTGTAGGCATCCTCGGCAATGTATTGCTGCTTCACGCTGGCCACTTCGGCCGCCGTTACACCGCTGGTTTTGATTTTGTTGATTTCCGCGAGCAGTGCCTTTTCAACTTGTTCATGGCTGGTTCCCGGCGTCAGCGCCGCATACACCGTGTGCAGCGACAAGTCATGATGCAGATTCGTGCCGGCGCCGGCGCTCAACGCCAATCCCTGGTCGACGAGAGCGCGGTACAGGCGCGCGTTCTTGCCCGAGCTCAAGATGGCATCGAGCATCTCAAGCGCTGCCTGATCCGCATCTCTGCCATTCGGCACCTTGTGCGCCACGATAATGGTGCCAAGCTCGCCCGGGCGCTTCACCATGACGCGCCGCTCGCCGGTTTGCGCCGGCTCCTCGGTGTAGATGGCCGGGATCGGCGCCGGTGAGTGCGGATACACGCCGTAATATTTCTTGATCAACGCCAGCACCGGCTCAATTTCGATGTCGCCCACTACGGTGAGCGTCGCGTTATTCGGCCAATAGAAGGTGTCATAGAACTCGCGCAGCTTGGCGATGGGCACGTGCTCGATGTCGCTCTTCCAGCCGATCGTCGGATGGTGATAGGGCAACGCCACGTACGCAGCCGCGCTCACCTCTTCCAATAGGACGTTTTCCGGATCGTTCTTGCCGCGCTCATACTCATTGCGCACCACGGTCATTTCGGCTTGTCGATCGGACTCGCGCAGCCACAGGTGACGCATGCGGTCCGCTTCGATCGCGATATAGCTCTCGAGGCTCTCGCGGCCTACGGTTGCAAAGTAATTGGTGCGGTCGAAGGAAGTGCTGGCGTTGAACTGCCCGCCCACACGCTCGAGCATCTGCTTGATGCTGTTGCCCTTCGGATCGTTGTAAGCCTCGCTACCCTTGAACATCATATGTTCGAGAATGTG
>DATHFW010000177.1:0-9060 GCA_035317945.1 Steroidobacteraceae bacterium
GCGCGCCGATCGCCGCGGGGCCGTACTTGCGTGTGTAGTCGACCATGGGAATCGGCGCAGCCGGTCCTTGCATTTATGTAGGGGCCTACATAATATCACGCCGCGTAATCACAACAAGGTCTATTCATGATGCGATTCGGCGTTCTTAGCGGACTGTGCGGAGTTCTTTTGAGCATCACGATGGGCGCGAGCGGGGCGAGCGCACCGAGCGCGCCGCCCGACCAGACCGTGTTTTCGCCCGCGGAACTGCGCGCCGATTTCGCTCAGATGTACCGCGGTCTCCAGGCGGCGCACTTCAATTTGTATGCATTTACCCCCAAGCGCGAGCTCGACAAGCGCTACGCGCAGCTGCTTGGGCAAATCAATCGACCTATGACTCGGTTTGAAGCGAAGATTTTATTCGAACTGTTTGCAGCCGACGTTCGCATGGGTCACACGCGGGTCGACTCGCCGACCGTGGATTGGAACGCGTATCGAAAGAACGGCGGCAAGGGTTTCCCCTTGCAGATTCGCATCGCGGATGAGCGGGTGTATGTTGCCGAAAACTTGAGCGGTCTAGACGCGGTGAAACCGGGAGATGAAATCACGGGCCTGAATGGGCAGACCATGGCGCACTGGCTGAAGCGGACCGAGAGACATGTATCGGCGGAAACGCCCGATATGGCGCATTCCCTCATGGAGTACGACTTCGCGATTTACCTGTGGGTCGAGCTCGGTGCGGCCGACGGTTTCGACATCGAGACCCGCAGCGCAAGCTCGGCAGCGCGGCACCTGCACCTGCAGGCGCGCACATCGGAAGAGATGGAGGCCGCCCGCCTGAAGCAACCCGCGGTCCTTGATCTCGAGAACCCGGTGCGCGACGCCAAGCTCCTCGATCATGGCGTCGCCTATCTTCGACCAGGCCCGTTCTACAACTCCGAAGCGAAGACCGGCGCCGATGAGTGGGATGTTGCGGGTTTCAGGGAATTCATCGATCAAGCCTTCGAAGGATTTCTTCAAGCCGGGGCCAGTCGACTCATCATCGACTTGCGCGGCAATCCCGGTGGAGACAATCTCTTCAGCGACGTCATGGTTTCATGGTTTGCAACCCGGCCGTTCCGCTTCGCTTCGCAGTTCAAGATCAAAGTGAGTGCGGAATCCATCGCCGCCAATGCGGCGCGGATCGAGCACGATGCGGCGGCGGCCGGGCCTGTCTCACGCCAGTACGCGGATCTTTATGCGCGCAGCCGTATCGGCGATGTGGTCGATTTCCCCATCCCGCAGGCGCTGCCGCGAGCCGGCAAGCGGTTCGACGGAAAGGTGTTCGTGCTGATCGATCGGCAGTCGTACTCGAATACCGTTGCCGTTGCCGCGCTGGTGCAGGACTGCCATTTCGGTGTCATTGTCGGGGAGGCCACGTCGGACATGGCGAGCACTTATGGAGCAATGGAGCAATTCGCGTTGGACCATACGCGTTTGCTGGTCGGTTACCCCAAGGCGCGAATCGTTAGGCCGAATGGCGACCTGCGCGCGCGCGGCGTGATACCGGACATCGCCATCCGCGTGCCCATCGTCCAGTCTCCCGGCGACGAGGTCTTGCAGCAGGCAATCGCCATCGCCCGCCGTTAACGTGCGCCGCCACTCACTCCCGGGGTGGTTCAGGCGGGTATGATCGGCACGATGCATTCATTCGAAATGGAGTGCCAGGAGCTACAGAAGGCCGGTGTGCTCGCCGAACCTGTCGCTGCGCAGGCCGCGGCGTTGGAGCGCGGCGCGATTTTCTCGGTCTTCGAGGAGCTGCGATTCGCGCTCTATGCCGCGGTTGCGGCAATCACCGCGGGCATTGGTTTGCTCATCAAAGACAACTTGGATCGCATCGGACCCATCGCGTTAATTACGGTGTTGGCGCTGGCGGCGGCGGGCTGTTACGCAACGGCGCTGCGCACGCAGTGGCAGGGTAAGGAACGATCGATCGGCGGCGACTACCTGCTGCTGCTCGGCGCGCTCATCGTCAGCGCCGATCTGGGATACGCCGAATCCCAATTTCATTGGTTGGGCACCGAGTGGCAATGGTACCTGTTGATCCTGGCGGCATTCCACGGCGCGACCGCTCATGGCCTGCGTTCGCGCCTGGTGCTCTGCACCTCGATTGCGGCGCTTGCGGCGTGGTTCGGAATCGAAGGCCGGGCCGCAACCTTGTTCAACGTCGGGGGCTCGGCGGTCAGATTGGGAACGCATGCCATCGTCTGCGCGGGCACGCTGCTCGTTTGGCGCGCGGCCAATCGCAGACTCGGCGGACCTGGATCCTTTGAGTCGGTGTTCGAAAATTTTGCAGCCAATATCGGCTTCTGGGGTGCCTTGGCGCTGTGCCTCACGCCGGGCGCCAGACTTTTAGGTCTGGGGCTATTGGCGGCGCTCGCGGCGGCGTCGATCTTCAAGGCGTTGCGCAGCGGGGAGGAGATCTTCGCGGTGTACGGCACGGCCTATGCCGCGCTGACGCTGTGTTGCCTGGAGGCGCAGGTCATCAAGTACGGGCTTGCCGTGCTGCTGCTGGAGTTGACGACCGTGATTGCGGGAGCGCTTTTGCTGTGGAGTTTCCATCGCAACGCGGCGGCACGCGCATGATTGAACTGCGCCCCACGCCGCAGCAGGAGCGTTGGATGGCGGCGGCTGCACGGTTCAAGGTGATGCGCAATCACCCCTGGATTGCGCAGCGCACCGGCGGTTGGAGCGCGCCCTCATTCATTGCGCGCTGCGCGTTCTTCGTGCTGGGCATGGTCGCCGGCGGACTCACGGGCGCGGTTTTTGCAATACTCTTGAGACCCGCGGTCTTGGTCGCAGCGGGCGTGACGTTGCTCGTCGCCGCGGAATGGTTGATCTTGCGCAAGCGACTATTTCACGCCGGTGTGGAAGAGGCGCTGTGGGCCTGCGGGATCCTGGCGCTTACCGCACATTTCGTGCCGTCCGGCGGAGACTGGGGCTTGGCGGCCGCCGTCGCGCTGGTGCTGGCGCTCGCAGCCATGCGATTGCTCAATCCGTTTTTATTGACGCTGGCATTCGCGGCCGCCTCGGTCGCCATCGACCTCGCGGGCGGCCACCGCGTTTTGGGTGAGCCCGACGTTGCCATTGCGCCCAGCGTCTTTTGCTACGCGGCCGGCGCGATCGCCTTGCTGCTCGCACGGGTCCAATTCTCAAGGCCGTCCCATGACCATATGCTGAGCTGGCTGATGGTGATCATGCCGCTGTGCGGATTCCTCTGGCTTGCCACGCAACACGCGCCGGCCATCCGAGTCGGCACCGGATTGGCGAGCGGCAGCTTCGCGCTGGTTGCGCTCATCGTGGGGATTCGGCGGCGAAGCCACGCGCCGCTGCTGGCCTGCTTGGCGGCGCTGGGTTGCGTTGCCTATCAGCTGCGAGACTTGACCACGCTGCCGCTGAAGCTGAAGTTGATCGTGTGGGGAAGCGCGGCGCTGCTGGCGGCGATGGGACTGGATCGATACTTGCGCACGCCGCGCCGCGGCATCACCTCGCATCAACTAAGCGAGGGCACGAGCGCCCTGGACCTCGTGCAATGGGCCGGGGCCGGTGCGCTCTCCCCCAGAGCAACGCCGCCGGCCGACGCGCCCTTCAAGGGCGGCGGCGGCGGTTTCAGTGGCGGTGGAGCGGACGGGCGCTACTGAGCGGTGATCTTGGGCGGCGCCGCGAACGGCTGGATACCGAACTTCGGATACACCTCGCTCGGGTAATAGAAGGTGCCGTCCTTGACCACCATGCTGATGGTCTTGATGGCTTTGAGATTCTTCAGCGGATCGCCGGGAATCAAAAAGAAATCCGCAAGTTTGCCCTTCTCGATCGACCCCATTCGTTGGTCCTGGCTGACGTAGTGAGCCGAATCGAATGTCGCACGCTTCAAGATCTCGGCAGGCGTCATTCCCGCGAGTTGGTACAGTTCCAGTTCTCGATGATAGGTGAAGGAGCCGCCGGTGTCGGTGCCGAAAACGATGAATACGCCGCGGTCGTGCAGCATCCGAACCACCGCGACCATCTTATCGAAGGCCTGGCGATAGGCTTGATCGTCGCCCGGCGCGGAAGTGTCGGCCAGCGCCTTCATCGAATCGCGGCGAAAGCCGATCGGCATGTGATCGATGTAGTCGACCGCGCCGGGCGGAACCTGGCCATCGCGCCGCTGCGTGAGTTGCTCATGAATTCCCAAGGTGGGATCGATGGCAATCTTTCGCTCCACCATCAAGTTGATGGTGTGCTGCACTTTGGGGCTTTGCAGGTCGAGACCGGGCAGCCGCTTCAGCGCGGTCAGCCGGAATAGGGTGCGCGTATCTTCGCCGGGCTGTATCACCCACCCTAGGGAGAACTGATTGATGTGGGTAATTTCATCGTAGCCGGCAAGAATCATGTCGTCCGCGTTCGAGAATGCCGGAATGTGCCCGGCCAATCGCATTCCCAACAGATGCGCCTCCTTGGCCATGGCAGGCACCCAAGCCGGATTCATGCTGTTGTAACTTTTAATCTGCCAATAGTTTCGGGCGCCGTACCAACGCACCGCTTCGATGGCCTTCTCTTCGCTGTCGACCAGAATGCCGTTGTTGGCACTGAAGGGACTCTTGCCTTCGATGAAACCTGAGCGGATGACATGGGGCCCGCCGATGGTGCCGCCGTCGATCTGTTCGATCAGTTTGTCGAGCACGGCATTGTCATTGCCCATATCCCGCACCGTGGTGATTCCAGCGGCCACATCGAGCAGCGCATCACTTTGTCCGAGATGCGCATGCATTTCGTACATACCTGCGATCAGGGTGCCGCCGGCGCCATCGATGGTTGTTTCGCCCGGCGTTGCGGGGCTGTCGAGGGCTTCCACCGCGGCGATTACCTTGCCTTGGACCAGCACCGCCACCGGTTGCGTCAGCGCGGAAGTCTTCGGGTCGAACACCCTGACGTTGCGAATGCGGATGGGTCCGGCGTAGTGATGCGCGACCTCGTGCTCGATCTTGACGAAACGTTGGCTCGACCAATCTGCCGCCATGCCACGCAGGCGGGTTTGCTCGCCTTCGTATCCTGCGCGCACGAGAATGGAACTGGCATCGACATTGGCGAACAGATTGTTATTGGCATCCAGCAGAATGGTTTCGGGATCGAGATTGATCCCGATCAAATCGTAACGGGTAACCTCGAGCGGGCCGTCCTTCCCCTGCACTGTGAGCGTTTCGCCCTTCTCGAGGCGCAGCACGCCGCCGGGCAAAGCCGGCAATTGCTTGTCCGCTGTCTTCAGCAATGCGCGCGCGTAAATGCCGTTCGACCAGGGACTGGAGCTCTGCGCCAGATAAATGCTCGGCGTATGGATGGTCGCGTGACCCTTGCCCGTGGAGTCGAGCCATTCGCCGCGCGCGCCCTTGCGAGCAAAATGCTCGGCGATCTTGCTGCCGAATGTGGTGGTTCCCTTGACCGACCATTCAGTCGGCAAACCGGCTGGATCCAGCGTGATCGATTCCGCGATCGTCGGGCCGCGGCCATTGTTTTTTACATCGAAGTCGATGGTGGTCCGATCGCCCTTGGTTTCGGCGATCAAGTGACCCACGTTCTTATCGCCGGAGATAAAGACATAGTGAAAGGTGTCCGCCAGCGCCACGGAAGGCAGGCTGAACAGCAAGATGAGCGCGATTCTTCGTATGGGCACTTTTTGGGCTCGCTATTGGGGCAAATGAATGATTGTTGCGACCGCGGATTCTAAGCGCAAATCAGGCATATCTGACACTTGAATCGCATGGCGGCGCGCGCGTGTCTCGCGAGAGGCCAACGCGCCATGTTTGCAAATTAAACACGCGGCATAATTGCGGTCATGGCATCGCGCATCGTTTACTCAACCGGCTTAGGCAGCCTCTGCCCCAATTGCCGCCGTCCGGTGCGTGAATGCGTGTGCCCCAAGGGCGTCCCGGGCGCGGCCAAGCCTGCGGCCGTGCGGGTCGCGCGCGAGACTCAAGGCCGGGCGGGGAAGGGCGTCACGACCATCACGGGGTTGCCTCTATCGCTCTCTGACATCGAAGCGCTGGCCACCAAGCTCAAAAGGCGCTGCGGATCGGGCGGGACCGTGCGCGCGGGCATCATTGAAATTCAAGGCGATCACCGCGATACCATCGTCGCGGAGCTGATCAAAATGGGTTGGCCGGCCAAAAAATCAGGAGGCTAAGCCGCCTCAACGCGACGCTCAGCCGTGGACATAGATATATGAGGTCTTTGTGCTTCATGTCCGCAGTGCTCTTCTGTATCATGCCGCCCCAATCGCGATAAGAGCTGTCTGGAGAGAGTCCTTTTACTAGGACCGCCGAAGGCGCAACCGCCCGGAAACGCTCAGGCACATGAACGGCAGACTCTCGCGATCTCTGGAGAGCGGTCGCGTCAAGCGATCCACCGAAGGGGAGCAGCGCTTGAACGTAAGCGCGCAATCTCTCAGGTCTTAAGGACAGAGGGGCGAAGCACGAATGTGCTTAGGCTGCTGTGTTCGTTCTCCGCGAGGTTGCGATGGGCCTTAAGACTCCTTTATACGACACCCACGTCCAGCAGGGCGCCAAGATCGTCGACTTCGGCGGCTGGGATATGCCGCTGCACTACGGTTCACAGATCGAAGAGCATCATGCAGTGCGCCGGGACGCCGGGATGTTCGACGTGTCGCACATGTGCATCGTCGACTTGAGCGGCGGGCGCGTGCGCGAGTTTTTGCGCTCTCTATTGGCCAACGACGTTGGCCGCCTCAAGACCTCCGGCAAGGCGCTGTATTCCTGCATGTTGCTGCCCAACGGCGGCGTGATCGACGACCTGATCGTCTATTACATGTCGGAGACCTGGTATCGCATGGTGGTCAATGCCGGCACGCGCGACAAGGATTTGGCCTGGATCCGCCGGCACGCGCTGGATTATGAGGTGACCGTCATCGAGCGCAAGGAATTGGCGATGATCGCCGTCCAAGGTCCCAATGCGCGGGGCAAGACCGCCGCGCTTCTGCCGCCGCCGCAGCAAGTCGCGGTGCTCGAATTGAAACCTTTCTTCGGCGCGCCTTTCGGATCGTGGTTCGTGGCGCGGACCGGATACACCGGCGAGGATGGCTTCGAAATCATGATCCCCGCCGCGGAAGCCGCCGATGCGTGGGGGCGGCTGCTGCAGCAGGGCGTCAAGCCCGCCGGACTCGGCGCCAGAGACACGCTGCGGCTGGAAGCCGGAATGAATCTGTATGGCAACGACATGGATGAGAATTTTCATCCACTGGAATCCGGCTTGGCGTGGACCGTTGCCTTTGAGCCGAAGGACCGGGATTTTATCGGCCGCGAAGCACTGGAGCGTGCGCAAGGCGAATCCGGGCGCGAGCTCGTCGGGCTGCTGCTCGAGGATCGCGGCGTGCTGCGCAGTCATCAGAAAGTGCTGAGTGCCGGCGCCACAACCGCCGGTCTCTCCGGCGAGGTCACCAGCGGAACTTTTTCGCCCACCTTGAATCGTTCCATTGCGCTGGCGCGAGTGCCGAAAACTTCACAGCCGGCGGTGCAGGTGGACATTCGCGGCAAATTGCACGCGGCGCGCATCGTCAAGCCGCCGTTCGTGCGCCATGGCAAAGCATTGATCGATATCAGCTAGGGGGTTTTTATATGAGCAACAACATACCAAGCGATTTGAAGTACACGAAAAGCCACGAGTGGGTGCGCCAAGCGCAAAATGGCGCGATCGAGATCGGCATCACCGATCACGCGCAAAGCGCACTCGGTGATTTGGTCTTCGTCGAAGTGCCCGATGTGGGCCGCGCGTTGAGCGCCGGCGAGGCGTGCGCGGTGGTCGAATCCGTCAAGGCCGCGTCGGATGTGTACAGCCCGTTGGCGGGCAAAGTCATTGCGAACAACGACGCGCTGGCGAGCAAACCTGAACTGCTCAATGAAGATCCCTATGGCGCCGGCTGGCTATTTCGCTTGGAAACGACCGGCTCCGCCGCTTTGTCCTCGCTCATGAGCGCGAGCGCCTACGAGGCGTTCCTGGCAGAAGAATCCAAGTAAGGACGCATATGGCATTCATCCCTCACACCTCCGATGACATCGCGCGCATGCTGGAAGTCATCGGCGTGCGCTCCATCGAAGATCTGTTCGACGAGATCCCCGCCGAGCTTCGCGCCGGGACGCTCAACGTGCCGTCTCCGCTGTCCGAAATGGAGATTGGGCGACTCATGACCGAGCGTGCCGCCACCGATGGACGGCCGTTGAATTTTATCGGCGCCGGGGCGTATGAACATCACATCCCCGCACCGGTGTGGGCGATCGCGACGCGCGGTGAATTTTATTCCGCGTATACCCCGTACCAAGCCGAGGCGAGTCAGGGCACGCTGCAGCTGATCTATGAATACCAATCCATGATGTGCGCGCTGACCGGCATGGAGGTATCGAACGCGTCGTTGTACGACGGTGCCTCGGCGCTGGCTGAAGCCTGCCTGATGGCAGTGCGTTCCAATCGCAGCTCGACCTCGCGGCGCATTTTGATGCCGCGAGCGGTTAATCCCACCTACGCGCAGGTGGCGCAGGCCATCGCGGGCAACCAGGACATCACCTTCGTGCCGGTGGACTTCGACCGATCCGCCGGACGCACGCTGCTCGAGGCGCTCAAACCCCACGGCGGCCAGGACTTTACGGCCCTGGTGATCCAGCAGCCGAATTTTTTCGGCAGCTTGGAGGAGGTCGATGCACTCACCGATTGGGCGCATGAAAACAAAATCATGCTGATTGCGGTGGTCAACCCGACCTCGTTGGCGCTGCTGAAGCCGCCTGCACTGTGGGGATCCAAGGTGGATGCGGCGCAGGGCGCCGACATCGTCTGCGGCGAGGGGCAGGCGCTGGGCGTGCCGCTGGCATCGGGCGGTCCGTACTTCGGTTTCATGGCGACGCGCATGCAGTACGTGCGCCAAATGCCGGGCCGAATCGTCGGGCGCACCGTGGATGTGGAAGGGCGGCCGGGATTCAGCTTGACGCTGCAGGCGCGTGAACAGCACATACGCCGCAGCAAAGCGACCTCCAATATCTGCACCAACCAGGGATTGATGGT
>DATHFW010000178.1:0-5750 GCA_035317945.1 Steroidobacteraceae bacterium
GAGAGCCGCCATGTCCCTCGATCACTATATTACCCTCGGCCGTTCAGGCCTGCGTGTCAGCCCGTTTTGTCTGGGTGCGATGACCTTCGGCGAAGACCTCGGGTGGGGCTCGAGCGTCGAGGAGTCGCAACGCATCATCGACCGGTTCATCGAGCTAGGCGGCAATTTCATCGATACCGCAAACTTCTACACGAAAAGTCATTCCGAAAAGATCATCGGCGACCATGTCGGGCGCCACAGCGCCCGGCGCGACCGGCTCGTCATTGCCACGAAATTCAGCGGCAACCTATATCCCGGAGATCCCAACGGCGGCGGATCCGGCCGCAAGTCGGTCATTGCGGCGTGTGAGAACTCGCTGCGCCGTCTGCAGACGGACTACATCGATCTGTACTGGTTGCACAACTGGGACGTGCATACGCCGATCGAAGAGACGATGGCGGCTCTCGAAGATCTGGTGCGCGCCGGCAAGGTGCGCTACCTCGGCGTGTCCGACACGCCCGCATGGAAGGTCGCCGAGGCGAACGTCACGGCGCGCTTCCGCGGCTGGTCCGCGTTTGTCGGGTTGCAGATCGAGTACTCGCTGCTCGAGCGGTCCGTCGAGCAGGAGCTGGTGCCGATGGCTCTTGAGCTTGGCCTCGGTATTACACCATGGTCGCCTCTGAAGAGCGGCGTGCTCAGCGGCAAGTACACCCGACACAACGCCGGCCAGATCAAGGCCGATCGCGGCGTGATTGCCGACACCTACCTTACGGAGAAAACTTACGCGATCGTGGACGAGCTGGACATCATCGCCAAAGCGCACGGCAGCACGGTCGCGCGCGTCGCGCTGGCCTGGGTTCAGGCGCAGCCGGGAGTGACCTCGACGATCATCGGTGCGCGACGGCTCGCGCAGCTCGAGGACAACGTGAAGGCGCTCGAGGTCAAACTCTCGACCGAGGAGCTTGGCCGGCTCGACGCGCTGACGAAGCCGGTGTTCGGCTTCCCGCAAAGCATGCAGCCATGGTTTCCGTCCATCCACAACGGCGGCACCTCAGTGAACGGCGTCTTCGCGCCGCCGACGCATTTCGGAGTGCAAAAGGGCGACAAGATCTACTAGGGAAGCTCTGCACAGAGCTTCCCTAGCCGTCAGCGCGCGGCCGCGTCGTAAACTTCCACCCCGCCCACCCACGTTTTCAGAACGTGCGTGTCGCGAATGGCGGCCGGCGCGATCGTCAGTACGTCCTGACTCAGAAGCACCATGTCCGCGAGTTTTCCCGGCTCGATCGAGCCCTTGTCGTGTTCCTGAAATTCCGCATAGGCGGACCCCATCGTGTAGGCAGCGATGGCTTCCTGGATGGTCAGTTTTTGCTCGGGAAACCAGCCTTGCGGATATTTGCCGTCGAGCGTCGCGCGGGTGGTCGCCGCGTACAGCGTCAACATTGGATCCAAGGGCGCCACCGGCCAGTCCGTGCCGAAGGCCAGCCGCACACCGTGATCCATGAAAGTGCGGAAGGCGTAGGTTCTGCTCGCGCGATCATGTCCGATGCGCGCTTCGGCCCAACGTCCGTCGTCGATGGCCTGATACGGTTGCACGGAGGCGATGACATGCAGCTGCGCGAAGCGCTCAAAGTCTTTTGCCGCCATATGCTGAGCATGCTCGATGCGCCAGCGGCGATCGCGCGGCCCATCAGCTTTCTCGACCGCTTGATAAAGATCCAAGGTGGTGGCGATTCCTGCATCGCCAATGGCGTGCGTGCAAACCTGCAGGTTGGTCGCATCGGCGCGCATCAAGCGCTGGCCGGCCTTGATCAGCGGCAGCATGTCCGAATACAGCAAGCCGCGATTTCCCGGCTCGTCGCTGTACGGTTGAATGAAGTAGGCGGTGCGCGAGCCCAATGAGCCGTCGGCAAACATTTTCAAGGCGCCGATCCGCAAGGCAGGGCCGCCGAACGCGCGACCGATGCCGAGCTGCGCCTGATCTTCGAGTTTGGCGATGGGCGGTGCGCCGTACACACGCACGCTGAGTTTCCCTTCGTCGAGCAGTTGCGAATACACCGCCAAGTCGCCGTAATCCAGTGTCATGTCCTGCACGCTGGTCACGCCGCGCATGGCGGCTTCGTGAAGTGCCCGGTCAATGGCCCGCCGGCGCTGCGCCGCAGTCAATGGCGGCGCGATATGTTGCACCAGCTCGGTAGCCGCATCCTTGAGCGCACCGGTGGGTTCACCGGCGGCATCGCGCACGATCACGCCGCCGGGGGGATCGGGTGTCTTCGAGGTAATGCCGGCCAGCGCCAGCACCTTTGAATTGACCAGCATCATATGCCCGTCATAGCGATCGAGCGCCACCGGATTGTCGGGCGTTACCGCGTCGATGTCCTGGCGCGTCGGCAACCGCGCGGGGCTCCACTTGGTTTCGTCCCATTCGCCGTTGCGGATCCATTCACCCTTCGGTGCATGCGACGCATAGTCGGCGATGCGCTTCACGAAATCCTTGATGCTGGCGGCGTCGGTCAGTTGTACCGCGGCCAATGACGCACCGCCGTCCGAGAAGTGAACGTGCGCATCATTGAAGCCCGGCAGCAGCCGGCCGCCCTTGGCGTCCACCACGCGCGTGCTGGGACCGCGCCAGGACATCACGGCGGCGTCCGGGCCCACGGCCGCGATTCGCCCCTGGAGCACCGCCACGGCGTCAGCCTGCGGCTGTGCGGGGTTCACGGTCCAAATGTGCGCGTTGCGAACGATGAGGTCGGCCGCGGGATGCGAATCACTCGAGGCGGGGGCCGCAGTCGCGGCGCCCATGCAGCCGACCGCCGCGAGAGCAATCAATAGACCGGATCTGAAGCTACAGAACATTCGGCACGCCGTTTTTTATTTGCGCCCAATCAAGATCGCGGCGGACTCTGTTTTGCTGATCGAGGTGCAGCTTGCCGGTCACACCGGCGATCTCGCTGGCGGCGGCGGGGGCATTGGAGCGCAATCCCGGCACCAGTCGATAGGCATCGAATCCAAAAGCGTACAGCTCGTCATGGCGCGCGGTGCGACCCGGCCAGGCTGTGCGCACGCTGTCGCGGATCTGAGCGGTTACGGGATCGTAGGAAATCATCCAGGGCATATCGGGAAACAGCATGCCTTCGATATCCGAGTTCGCGCCGGGATTGGGTTCGAAGCTGCTCGATGTGGCATACACCGGCACGTCGCCCGCGAAGTGGAATTTCAGCTGCGGCATGATGAGTCGCGCGGCGCCCGGCGTGCCGACGATGAACACGAATGTAGCGTCGCTGCGGTGCGTGGAGGGCTCGCCCTTGGCAGCCTTGATTTGCAGCACCTGCTTGATGATGTCGGAAAAGTCGGGTTGGGAGGGTTCGTAGCGCTGACTGTCCAGTACAGTCCCGCCGAGAGTTTTCAATTCATCGGCGAACGCCGCGTTGACTCGACTACCCAATTCACCGCCGGGCACGATGGTGACGCCGGCGAGCCTGCCGTCCGCCACCACACGGCGCGCGACCATGCGCGCTTCATCTTCCGGCAGCAGCGCGAACTGGAAAAAATTCTTCGGCGCACTTATCGTGTCGCCGAGGAAATTCAGCGCGAGTACCGGCGTGCGCCCCGAGCTCAAGGGGGCAACGGCAGCCACATCTTCCTTGGTGAGCGGCCCCACCACGAAACCCGCGCCATCGGAAATGGCGCGGTTGTAAGCACTGCCGACCGACTCGGCTGCTACGTCGTAGACCTTCAGGCGTGGCCGCGTCGCGGAATTCTGCTGAAGATAGGCGGCGATAAAACCATCTCGCACCGACACGCCGAAGGCTTCACTGCGCCCGGACAGCGGCAGCAGCAGCGCAATCTGATTGGGATATTCAGTGGCCACCGCAATTTGCGTCTGTGCCACCGGGAGCACGCTGGCGTTGGCGGGATGCTGCGGATACTGTCGCTTCCAATTGTCCAACGCCGCCGCCGCACGCGCGGGGTTGCGCGCGATCTCCAACTCAACCGGTCCTAAGTCGAGCCAGCCTAAGACGATGGGATCGGTTTTCGGCGGCGCCTTCATCGGCGCGCCGCGCTCAGCGGCGGTTCGAACCCGGCTGAGCAGTTCCTCGCGATTCGCCTTCAGCGCGGCAGGATCGGTGATCGAACGTTCACGTTCTACCAGAGCGCGTGTGCCTTCAACGGGATGCCCGGTGAGAAAGGCGCTGCGGCCGCGTATCCAATAATAATTTTGCGCCTGATCGGGCGCTGTCGGCACGGGAATCTGATCGAGTTCGCGAATGGCGCGCGCCGGATCATTTTCTGCGAAGGCAATTTCCGCCGCGACCAGCGCGCGCGGAACTGCGAGCTTGGTGCGCGCCTCGGGCGAAACTTGTGCCAGCGCTTGCTTGGCCGCCGGGATATTGGCGGCGGCCACCCACTGTTCGGCGCTCAACAATTCATAATTGTCGCTCTCGGCCGGCAATTGCAGCGCCAGATCGGCATAGGCTTGCGCAGCTTCCGCGTGCTTGCCGTCGCGCACCAGGCGCGCGGCATGCTCTTGCTTGTCGGCCGGGGTTTCTGTGGGTTTGATGAGGCTGCATGCAGCCGCGATCATCGCCATCATCAATACTGCGTATCGCGCCAGCCGTGGACGTCGAGTGATTGCTGCCATACCCTTCACGCTCCCGAAACTTCAATACAGGCGCGGATTATAGTGACAAACGAGGGGGCAGGGCTGTCGGCCGTCGGAAAGCTCTACGTGGTCGCCACGCCGATCGGCAATTTGGGCGATTTGAGCGCGCGTGCGCGCGAAACCTTGGCGAACTGCGCTTTGATTGCCGCGGAGGACACGCGCCACACCGGCGTTCTCCTAAGAGCTTTTGGCATCGCCACGCCGCAGATCTCGCTGCACGATCACAACGAAGGCATGCGCGCGATTGAAATAATTGCACGGCTGCGTGAGGGTAAGTCGGTAGCGCTGGTGAGCGATGCCGGAACGCCCGCCATCAGCGATCCCGGATTTGAGTTGGTGCGCGCGGTGGCTGCCGCGGGCATTGACATCATCGCCATTCCCGGACCGTGTGCGGCGATTGCCGCGCTCTCGATCGGCGCGCTGCCGACCGATCGGTTTTGTTTCGAGGGGTTTTTGCCGGCACGCGGCGCGGCGCGGCGGCAGCGGCTGAAGTCGCTCGAACAAGAATCGCGCACGCTGGTGATCTATGAATCGCCGCACCGCGTGCGCGAGACGTTGGAGGATTGTGTGGCGGCATTCGGCGAGGCGCGTGCCGCGACCGTGGTGCGCGAGGCGACCAAGCTGCATGAGACGACGTACCGCGGCTCGCTGCTCGAGCTATCGAACAAATCTCAGTCGGATGCCGATTTCGCGCGCGGTGAAATCGTTCTTCTGATCGGCGGCGCGCCGCAAATGCCTGCGGGCGATGCGGATTCGCAGGGGAAAGCGGAGCTGGACAAAGTGCTCACCGCGCTGCTCGCTGAATTGCCGCTGAAACAGGCCGCGCGTCTAGCAGCGCAAATTACCGGCGCGCGCGACAACGAGGCCTACAAGCGCGCGCTTTTCCTCAAACAGCAATCCGCCTCGCATTAGCGCCCGTACCTGCGTATGGTGCGCACTGGAGTCGGCCAGACAGTCGCTGTGTGCGCAAGCACATGGAGGAAAGTCCGGGCTCCACAGGGCACGGTGCCAGGTAACGCCTGGGAGGCGCGAGCCTACGGAAAGTGCAACAGAAAGATACCGCCTAAGTGCCGCGCAAGCGGCGCCGGTAAGGGTGAAATGGTGCGGTAAG
>DATHFW010000179.1:0-2034 GCA_035317945.1 Steroidobacteraceae bacterium
TGGGCATGTACCAAGACATGTTCGACAAGCAGGTGGCTTTGAGCATCAGTCAGCACGCCGACTTGGGCATAAGCCGGCTGTTGAAGCGCCAGCTTGCGGGCAAGTCTGCACCTGCTGGGCTCAAATCAATGTCCGGCGTGCCGACCGCGTCGGCCTCGGCGCCTGCAGCGCCGGCTGCATTTGCGCAGACACCGGCGGAATTCGTGCATCGCATGCTGCCGCCGATTCGCCGCGCCGCCAGTGCGCTGGGCTTGGACCCCATGGGGATGCTGGCGCAGGCCGCGCTCGAGACCGGCTGGGGCCAGCGCATGCCGCGCAACGCCGACGGCTCTTTGAGTCACAACATGTTCGGCATCAAGGCGGGCGATGAGTGGGCCGGGGCGCGCGCGAGCGCCGACACCATGGAAGTCACCAATGGCGTCGCGACACCGCGCCGCACGACCTTTCGGGCCTATGGCTCGATCGAGGAAAGTGTCAATGATTTCGCGAGCTTGCTGAAGAATTCGCCGCGTTATCGGGACGTGATCGCAGCCGGCGGCAACGCCGGCGCGTATATCGCCGGCATGGGCAAAGCCGGTTACGCAACCGATCCCGAGTACGCGAATAAGTTAAATCAAATTCTCCACAGCGACACCCTGCAGTCGGCATTGGCCGCCCGCATCGCAGCACTATAGAAACCGCAATCGCTGCCGATATTGGCTTCTAGCCCTGATGAACTGACGAGTCCGGAGTAGCAATGTCAGATGTGTTTGGAATCAGTGTCTCGGCGTTGCAGGCGTTTCAACAGGCCATCAACGTCACCAGCAATAACATCGCCAATGCCAGCACGCCGGGCTACGATCGCCAAAGCGTCAACATGACGGAGGCGCTACCGCAATCGAACGGTGCCGCGACCGTCGGCGCCGGCGTCGTCGTTTCCGGAATCGACCGCGCCTTCAGCCAGGCGGCGGCGAATCAGTTGAACACCTCGCAGAGCAGCTTGGGGCAGCTCAACGCGCTGCAGAATTACACCAATCAGATCGACAATCTGTTCGGCACCACCGTGGGCGGCTTGAGCACCTCGCTGCAGAACTTTTACAGCGCATTCGCCGATGTGGCCAACAATCCGACCTCCACGGCGTCGCGCCAGGCCTTGATCGGGCAGGCGCAAAGCGTCGCCAGCAGCTTTCAAAACGCCAGCAGCCAGCTGAACACTCTGAATACCGACGTGAATTCGCGGATCACCAACGATGTGACGCAGATCAATTCCATCGCCAAGGCGATCTCGACCTTGAACAATCAGATCGTCACGGGTACGGCCCAGAACGGCGGCCAGCAGCCCAATGCGCTGCTGGATCAACGCGATCAGCTGGTGTCCAACTTGTCGCAATTGGTCGGCATCAGCACCACGACCGACCCCAATGGCGCCCTGAACGTCTTTGTCGGCAATGGACAGCCCCTGGTGCTGCAAGGGCAGACCACCACATTGACCACCGTGGCGAACCCGTTCAACGCGACGCAGCTGGAAATCAGCAATTCGGCCTCGAGCGCGATCATCAGCAACAACATTACCTCCGGCGACTTAGGCGGCCTGTTGGCGGCACGCACCCAGGTCATCAATCCGGCCTTGAATCAATTGGGGCAAATCGCCACGGCAGTGTCGCAAACGGTCAATTCTCAGCAAGCTGATGGATTGGACTTGAGCGGCAACTTGGGCGCCAACATTTTCTCCGTGAGCGCGCCGCTCGCCACCGGATCCTCGCGCAACACCGATGCAGTGACCGCGAGCGTCAGCGTGAACGCGAATGGATTGGGCGCGCTGACGGCGAACGACTACGTCCTGTCCTTTGTCGGCGGCACGCCCAAGCTGACCAACACCAGCGACGGTACCAGTGTGACACCCGCGGGCGCAGGCACCGCGGCCAGTCCCTACACCGCCGCGGGCATATCCATCGTTCTCTCGGGCACGCCTGCCAACGGCGATCAATTTTTGGTTCAGCCCACCGCGACGGCGGCGGCGGGCGTGAAAGTCGTGCTGAGCAATCCTTCGCAAAT
>DATHFW010000180.1:0-24493 GCA_035317945.1 Steroidobacteraceae bacterium
AAATCCTCGCGCAAGTTCTGCTGGCTCTCGATGCAAAGCGCCAAACCTAGGTCGGCATTCAGGCTGCGCTCGTGGAACTCGTCGAAGATCACGCAGCCGATCCCCGCCAGGCCGGCGTCCTCCTGCAGCATGCGTGTGAGAATGCCCTCCGTGACCACCTCGATGCGCGTCTCGCGGCCCACCCGCGTCTCGAGCCGCGTGCGAAACCCGACCCTGCGGCCGACGGGCTCGCCCAGGAGATGGGCCATGCGGCCGGCGACGGCGCGCGCTGCGATGCGCCGCGGCTCCAGCATCAGAATCTTTTGCGAATTGAGCCAGGGGCTGTCCAGCAACACCAGAGGGACGATGGTGCTCTTACCGGCGCCCGGCGGGGCCTCCAGCAGCACACCGCGCCGATCTTTCAGGGCCCGGGCCAGCGCCGGCAGGGCCTCGTTGATCGGTAAATCGGGTAGCGGAGGTAGGCTCACGGGTGAATAAGATAACCCATGGATCGGCGTGGCGAGGCGAGGCGCGAGCGGCGGCGCGCATGCTAAGATGCGCGCCGTCGGGCCTGTAGCTCAGTTGGTTAGAGCAGGGGACTCATCAATTAATGGTGCCTTCGCATCGCAAGGTGCGAAGTGGACGGGATGAATTCAGGGAAACCTCAACAGCTCGGAGCTGCTGGCAACCCTGAGCCAAGCCGGCGGTGCACCGCCGGAAGGTGCAGAGACTACCTGAGCGCGTTCAAGTCGCGCTTAATGACAGGCTAGAGCGTCCCGCACCCCACTGGGGTGAAGAGATAGTCCACTCCCTCCGGAAACGGCGGGGCAGAAGTGAATCCCTTGGTCCTCGGTTCGAGTCCGAGCGGGCCCACCACTTTCCCAGATAGCCGGCGTCGGATTCCAAATCAGCCGGCGCTGGATTCCCAGTTAGCCGTTGCTTGATTCCCAATTAGCCGCTACGCGATCCGCGCGAGCGGCTCAGCAAAGAGTTCGCGCACGGCGGAATCGCTTTGACTCAGCGATTCCTCTTCAACGCATTGGCCAACGCCTCTGCCATGGTGCCGCCGCGTTGGGGCTGAGGTTGTTCCCGAGGGCCGCGCGCCGCGGGCCGCACCTCGAGCTTCTGCGGTATGCCGGCATCGCGAGCCCGCCCCGCCTGCTCGTCGAGCCGCATCGTCAGCGCAACGCGCTTGCGCTTCTCGTCGACCTCCAGCACCTTCACCTTGACGACCTCGCCCGCTTTCACGACTTCGTGCGGGTCTTTGACGAACTTGTTCGCCAGCATCGATATGTGTACCAGGCCATCCTGGTGCACACCGATGTCGACGAAGGCGCCGAAGTTGGTCACATTGGTTACGGTGCCTTCGAGAATCATCCCCGGCTTCAAATCCTTGATCTCTTCGATTCCCTCCTTGAACTCGGCAGTCTTGAATTCCGGCCGCGGATCACGGCCTGGCTTTTCGAGTTCCTTGAGAATGTCTCGCACCGTCGGCAACCCAAAGCGGTCATCGATATATTTCGACGGATTTAGTTTTTTGAGTGTCCCGGCATCGCCGATCAGCTCTCGCGCCGGACGCTTCAGTTCGGCGAGAATTCGCTCCACCACCGGATACGCTTCCGGATGGACGGCCGATGCATCGAGCGGATTCTCCCCCTGCATGACGCGCAAAAATCCCGCGGCCTGTTCGAATGTCTTGGCACCGAGACGCGGCACCTTTTTCAGTTCGTGGCGCGAGGTGAACATACCGTGCTGATCTCGATGCTGCACGATGTTGTCGGCCAGCGAAGAGGACAGCCCGGAAATCCGCGCCAGCAAGGCGGCCGATGCGGTGTTAACGTCGACGCCCACGGCATTTACGCAATCCTCAACCACGGCGTCCAGGCTGCGCGCCAACCGCGTCTGCATCACATCGTGCTGATATTGTCCGACTCCAATCGACTTCGGGTCGATCTTCACCAGTTCAGCGAGGGGGTCCTGTAGACGCCGCGCAATCGACACGGCGCCGCGCAAGGTCACATCCAATGTCGGAAATTCATTCGCCGCCAATGCGGAGGCCGAATACACCGACGCCCCCGCCTCCGACACCACCACTTTGGTGAGCTTCAATTCGGGTTGCAGTTTCATCAACTCACCTGCCAGCTTGTCCGTCTCGCGCGAGGCGGTGCCGTTGCCGATACTGATGAGATCGACGGCATGCTTCTTCGCCAGCATCGCCAGCGCCTTGAGAGTTCCGTTCCAGTCGTTGCGTGGTACGTGCGGATAAACCGTGGCCGTCTCCAGCAGCTTTCCGGTGCGATCGACGATCGCCACCTTCACTCCGGTGCGCAACCCCGGATCCAGCCCCATGGTAACGCGCGGACCCGCGGGCGCCGCGAGCAGAAGATCGTGAAGATTGTGCGCAAAGACGCGAATCGCCTCCAATTCGGCGCGCTCGCGCAACTCGGTCAGCAGCTCCGTTTCCAGTTGCCAGGACAGCTTGATCTGCCAGGTCCAGCGCACCGTCTGCAGCAACCAGGCATCGGCAGCTTGTTTGCGATCCGCGATACCGAAGCGCGCGGCAATTTTCATCTCGCAGGTGTTGAACGAGGCAGGGCCCGAAGCCGCGGTATCCGCGATATCCTCGGGTAGCTTGAGCGAGATCTTGAGCATCTCCTCCTTGCGTCCTCGAAACAACGCGAGTGCGCGATGCGGAGGCACGGTTTTGAGCGTCTCCTGGTAGGCGAAGTAGTCGCGAAACTTGGCGCCCGCCTCCTCCTTGCCTTCCGCCATCGTTGAAATCAGTACCGCACTGGCTTGCAGGTGAGCGCGCAGATTGGCCAGCAGTTCGGCATCCTCGGCGAATTGCTCCATCAAAACTTGACGCGCGCCTTCGAGCGCGGACTTGACGTCGAGCACGCCGGGGTTGTCGCCCTGCTCGGTGGTGAATGCCGGCTTGAGGTACTTTGCCGCCTCGGCGTCAGGAGACAGCGAGTGATCGGCCAGCAGCGCAGCGGCTAGTGCGTCAAGTCCCGCTTCACGCGCGATCTGCGCCTTGGTACGCCGCTTCTGCTTGTACGGCAGATATAGATCTTCCAGCCGCTGCTTGGTGTCGGCCGCTTCGATCGAAGTGCGCAGAGAGTCCGTCAGCTTGCCCTGTTCTTGAATGTTCGCAAGTATCGCTGCCCGCCGCTCATCCATCTCGCGCAAATAAATCAGCCGCTCCTGCAGATTGCGCAGCTGGGTATCGTCGAGTCCGCCGGTGGCTTCCTTTCGATAGCGCGAAATGAAGGGCACCGTAGCACCTTCGTCCAGCAATGCCACAGCCGCCCCAACCTGTTGCGCGGCGACGGAGAGTTCCTGAGCAATACGACTTTCTATGGAAGCGGGCATGGTGATATTGGCTAAATGATCTAGGGGTGCGCACTATGCAGAGTCGGATGCCGCGAGACAAGCCGCGGTTCAATCAGGCAGAGGCATGCTGAACGCCGCCACGCATGCTGAGCAGTTGAATGCCCCGGGCCTGCGATTGCACCCGCTCAAGGGTAGTCCGACAGGGCGGTACGCGGTGTGGGTCGATGAGAATTTCAGTGTCGTCTTCCGTTTCGAGGCAGCGCACGTAGTCGAGGTGGACTATGTCGATTGTCACTAAGGCGGCGGGGAAGATGCACAGCCCGCGCACCTGGGCAAGATCTTGCGCGAGATGTACCAATTACTAGAGCTCAATTTAAAGCAGCGAACGCGCGCGGTGCCGCGGCGGTGGCGCGTGGACCGATTGCGCAAGCCGCTCGCTATGATTCCCGACGTGGACTCATCGTAATTACGCTCGAGGGCGGCTGCGAATTTGCCTTTCCGGTGGCCTTGGCCGTTGCTGGATGCTGATCTCTATGTGCCGGGCCTCATCAAAGGCGCCTTCAGTCCCTGTAGGTGGTCAGAGCATTCCCGAGGCCATCCTTAAGCGGGCTCAGCCAGGGTTCGTAATTCCTCCACTGGTCGATGCCTTCGCTGCTGATGGGCAGTCGCACCTGCTCGGAACTGGCCGTGCGCACGTTCCGCTCGGTCTTGTGAAACTCCAGGCAGGCCGGCTCGAAGCGCAGACCACAGAAGTCCAGGATGCGGCGCACATTGCCCTCCAGATCCTCCACCACGTCCTCGTGGTGTACCGTCAGGATCCGCCCCGGCAACGCCTCGTTCCAGTGCCGCATGAGCTCGAGATAGTTGCGGTAGTAGTGCGCCATGTCAGCGATGCTGTAACTGAACTCTTGACCGCCCGAGAACAGCTGCTTGAGATTGCCGAAGCAGCAGGCCATGGGTTCGCGCCGGGCGTCGATGATTTTCGCATTCGGCAGCATCAAGCGGATGAGGCCAATGTCGCGGAAGTTGTCCGGCAGCTTGTCGATGAAGTACGGGCGCCGCGTGCGGCGGTAGATCCGGGTGTCGGCCATGAAGCCTTCGCCGAAGCTGCGGAAGTCTTGCGGCCCCAACTCGGCCAGCACCTTCGGATAGCGCGGGTTCTCAAGGTCCATGTCACGGCCGCGTAACGCCCTCACGATGCGTTGGATGTCCGCGAGTTCCTGGGTACCCTCGACCTCCGAATGCGAAGCCAGGATCTGTTCGATGAGTGTCGAGCCGGAGCGTGTCAGCCCCACGATGAAGATGGGATCCGAGTCCGCGACGCCCCAGCCCCTTCGCGTCTCGAAGAACTCCCGTGTGCACACTTGCTTCGAGAGCCGCACGTGGTTCTCGGCGAGCCTCGGCGGGTAACGAACTTCCGCCTGCTTGAGCGCATTGCCGCGCTCGTAGTAGACCCAAGAGTCGGCGTAGTCCTTCTGGTCTTCCAGGGCCTTGCCCAGCGCGAAGCACAGGTGATAGCGGTCCACAAGGGATGTGCCGGGTGCCGCTTCCGCCGAGCGCATGCGAGCGATGTCG
The DNA here is from genome assembly GCA_035317945.1 of Steroidobacteraceae bacterium. GTDB lineage: Bacteria > Pseudomonadota > Gammaproteobacteria > Steroidobacterales > Steroidobacteraceae > Bog-1198. Next base: position 4,888 of record DATHFW010000180.1, read on the forward strand.
TCGAGCGAAAAATGATAGGTCTTGAGGTTTGCCAGGCCCCACCAGGCCTCGCTCGATTCCGGCCAGGCGGCGATGGCGGCACGGTAGCCCTGGATCGCCTCCGCCCGGTGCCCCTGGGCTCTCAGGGAGAACGCGATCCATAAGTGCAGCTCTGCGGATTCCCGTCCCGATTGGGCGTCGCCCAGGAGCCGACGGTACAGGCTGATCCCGGGCTCATAGTCCCCCAACCGGATGCAGGCCTCTCCGTACTGCCGGAGGTATGCTCGGTTGCCCGGATCGAGCTCGAGCAACTGCTGGATCTCCTCGCGAGACCGCACGTACCTGTGTTGATCGAGCAGCGCGCGGGCGTAGTCGGTACGCGCGGCGCGGTAGCCGGGGGCCCGTTGTACGACTGCTTCCAACAGTAGCTCGGCATCGTCTCGCAACCCGCGTGCGGTGCAGATGCGCCCCAGCAGGCGCATGGCCTCGATGTGCTCGCCATGCCGCGCCAGGTATACCCGCAGGACGCGCTCGGCATGGACAAGCTCCCCGTCGGCGAACAGGCTGGCGGCCTCGATGATCTCAGGGGGCAGGTTGCGGAGCGTCGCAAGGCGATCCGCGATTCTGGCGGCGTTCTCTTCATCCCCCGTCTCAAGATATAGGGTGTGCAGCATTTGCCAGCTGGCTGGCAGGGCGGCGTTGAAGTTCACGGCCTGCCAGAAGGCGTCGATGGCTTTCGGGGCATTGCGCAGCGCGGCGTAACAGTGGCCACGCTCCTCGTATAAGCGACTGCAACGGGGATGCAGCTGCTGCAGCCGCTCCAGCACACCCAGCGCCTCATCGAATTGATTGAGCAAGCGCAAGTTCATGGCCTGCAGGTAAAGCTCGCCGCGGTTCTGCGGGAATTGCGACAGTTCCGCCGAGGAATTCATGACAACCACAATCTAATGAGGGGGCAAAAAACGGGAGGGTCAGCACCCTGTGCCTGCATGATTGTACAGCAGCACCAAGGCGGAAACGTGTAGTCCAGCCGCAGGCGGCCGGCGCGTGCCGAAGAGGAGCCTTATAGGGTGCGTCACAAACTCTTCACTTCAATTTAACAATTCGGCCTCAGTGTAGTGACCGAGCCGCATGGCCGCATGTAGCTACCACCTTGAGACATTCAACGCCTGGATTTCTATCCGGGCAGGAGAGATTTTGTGGCAAATGATCGAAAGCTGACCGATCGTCGTGAATTTTTGCAGTTGATGGGCCTGGGCTCGGCCGCTGCCATGCTGAACTCGTCGATCGCCAAGGCGCTGTCCATTCCGGCACACTTCAAGACCGGCACCATCAATGACGTCGAGCACATCGTCATCCTGATGCAGGAGAACAACTCGTTCGACGAGGTATTCGGTACCCTGCGCGGCGTGCGCGGCTTCTCCGACCCGCGCGCGGTCAAGCAGAGGAACGGTAACTCCGTGTTCCTGCAGCCGGCCGAGCAAAAGTTCGGCGGTCCCGCCAACGGCTTTGTGGAAAACGGCGTGACCTATGGCTGGCCCGCCAATCAGTTCGGCGGTGTGACTGCCGATCTGGTGGTGCCGCCATTCCAGATCAATGCGTCGGCCGCGACCGCGACGAACGCGCCCACCGCCGTCATACCGACCGATAGCTTGAATCTGGTGTACCGTCCGGGACTGGACCACGGCTGGCCTCTCGGCCTCGAAGCTCGAGACGGCGGTGAGTGGGATAGCTGGGTGCCGGCCAAGAACCCCCTGACCATGGCGTACCGCATGCGCGTGGACGTTCCGTATCACAGCGCGTTGGCGGATGCCTTCACGGTCGGCGACAACTACTACTGCTCGTTCCGTGGTCCGACCAATGTGAACCGCTGCTACCTGTGGACAGGTTGCAACGGCAACATTGCGGGCAACATCCTGCCCAACGGTACCCCAACCGCCCAGGGCACCAACGGCCATGGCAGCGGCATCGTGCTCAACAATGGATTCGTCAATGGCTTTCCGCTGTCGTGGCCGACTTACCCAGAGATGTTGGAGGCTAGCGGCATTAGCTGGCGCGTCTACCAAGATATCGTGGGCGACTCGGTGACGACCCCGACGGTCGTCGCCCACGACCAGGGCAGCGGGCCGCTTCCGAAGAACTCCGCTGGTCAACCCGTCTGCAATGGCATGTTCGTCGGTACTTTTACCGACAACCCGGTGCTGTACTTCCAACAGTACGTCGACGCGCCCATGAGCTCGCCGCTGTTCCAGAAGGCCGCGACGGGCACCGCCCTCGCCTACAACACCCCCGCGCTCACGGCGCCCCGCGCTGCGTGGGAGACCTGGGCCGAGGGACTGTTCGCTCAATTTCAGAGTGACGTAAAGAACGGCACACTGCCGCAGGTGTCTTGGTTGGTCGCCCCGTCCGGCTATAGCGAGCACCCGGCCGCCCCGAACGGCTACGGTGCCTGGTACATCTCTCAGGTCCTGGACATCCTGACCTCCAACCCGGAGGTGTTCAGCAAGACCGTGCTCATCATCAACTACGACGAGAACGATGGTTCTTTCGACCACCTGCCAGCGCCAGTCCCGGCGATCAGCACGGACGGCTCGGACGGTGCCACCACGGTCACCGCCGACTTCGAGCAGGTGCCGGCGGGTTCGGTGCCGGGTATTCCCGCGCAGCCGATCGGTTTCGGCTTCCGTGTACCATTCCTGGCAATCTCGCCCTGGAGCAAGGGCGGCTACGTGAACTCTGAACTGTCGGATCACACCTCGGTCATCAAGTTCATCGAGAAGCGCTTCGGGGTGCATTGCCCGAACATCACGCCCTGGCGCCGTGCGGTGACCAGTGATTTGACCTCCTTCTTCAACTTCGCCAACCCCAACGGTAAGAACCCGACGCTGCCGAACACGTCCGCGTTTCTGCCGGAGGAGCTGAATTCGGCGAGCGGTTCCACCCTGACGCCGTCTTCGACTTCGCAGATCACCTTGGGCATCCCGAAGCAGGAGCACGGCGTGCGCCCGGCGCGCGCCCTGCCGTACTCCCTGGAGGTCACCGCCGCGGTGAACGGCTCCGCCGGCACCGTGACCCTGACTTTCATCAATACCGGCCGCATGGCCGCGGTGTTCACGGTGCGTTCGGTCAATGCCGCGGACATTGTGCGTGCCTACACCGTGGAATCGGGCAAGTCGCTGTCGGGCACCTGGGACATTTCGACGGTCTACGGTCTGTCGGTGTACGGCCCGAACGGTTTCTTGCGGCAGTTCAACGGCAGCAACGACAGCGCCTCCGCGGTGCTTGGCGTTACCCCAACGCACGGATTTGCGAGCTTCGGCTCGTTGGTGCTGCAGATCGCCAACCTGACCAAGAACAAGGCGAACGTCAAGGTGACCGACGCCTACACGGGTAAGATCATCCCGGCGATCTTTGCCCGCCACGGCGAGGAAATTGTGTTCGACTGGTTGTTGGAAGAGTTCCAGGGTTGGTATGACCTCGTCATTACGGTCGAGCAGGACCCGACCTTCCAATATCGCCTCGCGGGTCACATCGAGACCGGCCGCGACAGCATCTCGGATCCGGCGATGGGTGGCCTCGTCACCCTGAAGGTTCCCGTCTGATCTGAGGCGATGAGCGTTGTGCTGCCGCGGCCGCTGGTCCAGCCGCGGCAGCACAACCATCGGGGGCCTTGATGAAGCCTGCTGGTTCTGGTGGGCTTTTTTATGCATGCGCCCAGATTCTCAGCGCGCGCGCATGGCCCTGCTTGACCTTCAGTTCATTGGAAGGTGCAATTCATAGCACTATGAATTCATCAGCAACGGCGGAAACAACGCTGCTGGAGCAGGAAATTCCTCGCCTGCAAGAGCTTACTCGAACACGTCATTACGTTGCGGCGCTGGCAGGCATCGACCCACTGCTGGCGCGACACCCCGAAGACCGTGACCTGTTGTACCTGGCGGCGGTGAACCTGCGCCATTTGAATCGGGTTTCGGAAGCGTTAGAACTCCTTCGACGCCTGGAGCAGCATCACCCGCGATACAGCCGGCTGCACCAGGAGCGCGGCCACTGCTACGTCGCACTGAGGGATGCCCCCAGGGCCATCGAGGCGTTCGGGCGCGGCGTCAACATCAACCAGGCGCTGCCCGACAGCTGGCAAATGCTGCACGACCTATACCGTATGACGGGAGACCAGCACAACGCCGCCACCGCAGCCGAGCACATCGCGGATCTACGGAGGCTGCCGCCACCCATCATCCAGGCAGGCAGCCTGTTCTCCGACGGCGATTTGACGCCGGCGGAAAGCATCATCCGCGCCTACCTGCTTCAGCACGGCGATCATGCCGAAGCCATGCGTCTGCTGGCACGCATCGGCATCCGGCGCGACGCGCTGGATGACGCCGAACGATTGCTAGAATCCGTCCTGAGGCTGGCACCGGACTACGGGGCGGCACGAGCCGACTACGCCGGTGTGCTGAACAAGCGGCAAAAGCACCTGCAAGCGCGGCAGGAGATGGACACGCTAATGCAGCTGGAGCCCAGTAACCGTCATTATCTGAAGCTATACGCGGCGGCTTGCGTGGGACTCGGCGATTACGAACCCATCATTCGCCTGTACCGCCGGATGCTGGCGGAAGGCGCTGCAACCAGAACCGAGGCCGCGGACTTGCACCTGCGGCTGGCAGACTTGCTGAGAACCGTCGGTCGGCAACCGGAAGCCATTCAGGAATATCACGCAGCCATCGCCGCCTTGCCGGACTCGGGCGAACCCTGGTGGAGCTTGGGCAACCTCAAGACCTACCGCTTCGCTGAAGGTGAGATCGCGCGCATGCGCACCGTGGAAGCGGCGCAGGCCACCGGCCTGGTAGACCGATACCACCTGTGCTTCGCGCTGGGCAAAGCACTCGAGGATCAGCGTCGATATGAAGAATCTTGGGCGTTCTATGAGCGCGGCAACGCTCTCAAGCACGCCGAGATTCGCCACCTACCCCAGATCACAGAGACCCAGGCCCGGCTGTCGACGCAGGTGTGCACGAAGGAATTCTTCGCGGCGCGGCAAGAGTGGGGCGTGGCGGATCCGGATCCCATTTTCATCCTCGGCCTGCCTCGCTCCGGCTCCACTCTCATCGAGCAGATCCTAGCTTCGCACCCCCAAGTCGAGGGCACCCAGGAACTCGCTCATGTCCAACGCATTGTCATGGAGCTGCGGGGTCGCGGCGCGGACTTGAACAACCCGCGCTATCCAGGTGTGCTGACGGAGCTAACCGCGGAGGACTTCCTGCGCTTAGGCAAACGATTCTTAACTGAAACTCGGGTGTACCGTCAAACGGGGCGGCCGTTCTTCATCGACAAAATGCCGAACAACTTTCGCGACATCGGCCTCATCCACTTAATGCTACCGAACGCAAAGATCATCGATGCCCGGCGCGAACCCATGGCCTGTTGCTTCGGCAATCTCAAGCAGCTGTTCGCCAGCGGGCAGGAGTTCAGCTACAACATCACTGATATCGCACGCTACTACCGCACCTACCTTGAAATCATGCAGCACTGGAACATGGCGCTGCCCGGGCGAATCCTGACCGTGCATCACGAAGACGTGGTCGCTGACCTTGAGGGCAGCGTGCGCCGCATCCTCGACTTCTGCGGTCTGCCCTTGGAGCCGGCCTGTCTGGAGTTCCACAAAACCCCGCGCAACGTGCGTACGGCGAGTTCCGAGCAAGTGCGGCAGCCCATTAGCCGCGAAGGCCTCGACCAGTGGCGAAAATACGAACCCTGGCTTGCTTCTCTGCGGGCCGCTCTGGGCGATGCGGTGACGGCCTACCGAGACAACGTTCGTAACCCCCTGTTGGCGTAAGTGCCGGACATGCCAGGAACAGACCCCAAATAGCGACGGCAGACTTTGCCGACAAAATCAAACGAGGCAGTGTTTCCCGGGCACAGACCGGCCACAGCCAGTCGCACCTAACAACACAAGACGACCGCGATTCGAGATTTAGTGCAGCGACTCCGCCTGCCAGCTGGCGCCGTCCTTGCCCTTCACGATCTTGCCTATGCCTGGGAAGGGAAAGTGTTCCGAATAGAGGCGCTGACCACTCGCGGCGGAGCTTTTGATGAGCGCGATCCGTGTCGTCGCTCCAAGCTGCTTGTCGCCATCGAAGGCAACTTGCCAGGAAGGCTTGCGAACAGACACCAGGTAGCTGTGCATCGCATCACCGAAGACAAGCACACTATCGGTGCCCGACCCGATGCGGTAGCCGGAATGGCCGGGCGTGTGCCCCTTGAGTTCTACCGCCTTGACGATACCGGGCAGGAGATCCGCGCCCGGCTCGAAGGCCACTACCTTCGGCTTGATCGCACTCACCAGGGCAGAAACCTGTTGGATGCCGAAGTTCTTCGCCTCATCCGCGCTAAGGCCACTCAGCCATTTCCATTCCGGTGCGGATATGTGAATCGTCGCATTGGGGAAAGCAAGCGCACCGGTAGACGTCACCAGTCCGCCGATGTGATCGCCGTGGGCATGCGAGATGAAGATATCGGTCACGCTGGCCGGATTCTCACCCGCCGCCTTCATGGACTCCGGCAGCTTGCCGGCAATGGCGCCGAAAAAACCACCGGCACCGGTATCAAACAACAGCACGTGAGCACCAGCGTGTACGAGCAGCGGCTGAATGCTGAACTCAAAATGGTCAGCGGAGGCCCCACCCGCCTTGAGCACTGCACCGACCGCCTCGTTCGGCTGGCCGACAATGAAACTCTTGCCGTCGACCGGCGCCTCAATCCCACCGTCTTTGAGCGCCACCGCGCTATAGGTGCCAATCTTGAACGGTTGAAATTGCGCCACGGGCGCGCCCGGCGCCGCATCGGCGGTCACGGCAGCCAGTGACATCAGCAAGGCGGAGATGGCTTCGAACACTCCTGGAAATCGGCGGCGATCTGTCATACGGGTCACTCTTTGATTCTGAATGCTGCATTCTACCAATAAAGTTGGCGCGATGAGTCTTAGGGAATTTGATACGGTCGTCATGAAGGCATGGCCTTGGCAACACGCGACAAGTGAGAATTCGAACTCATCGCTTGTCGACCACGGCCTTGCCGCCCTTCATGACCCACTTGACCCTTAGGACCGCGGCAATGTCCTTGTGGGGATCGCCGTCGATCGCTACCAGATCGGCGAAGGCGCCCGGCGCAACGATACCAAGCTCCGTCGCCTTGCCGAGTAACTCGGCCCCCACAATGGTTGCGGAATCGAGAGCCTGTGCCGGAGTCATGCCGGCTTTCACGAACCAACTGAGGTCGCCCGTATTTTCCCCGAAGCCGGTGAAGACTGCGTCCGAGCCCATCGCGATCTTGACGTGGAACTTGATGGCGCGGCGAAGCGTCTCCGCATTTCTCAAGATGTAACCATTCAGCCTATCCACGACAGCTTGGTCGTAGCCAAACTCGTCCTTGTGGTCGATGTAGTAGCGATTGTGATCCACGGTCGGAACATAGACGGTCCCGCGTTTGACCATTTCATTGAAAGTTGCGTCGTCAATGTCGACGGCATGCTCAACAGAGTCTGCCCCTGCCTTGACCGCATCTCGCGCGCCATCGGGTCCGTAAGAATGGATGGCGATGCGTTTACCCGCGCGGTGAGCCACGTCGGTTGCAGCCTTCATCTCCTCGTAGCCAAAGGTTTCGAAGCCCGTCACGTTCTGGTCGCTGCCGGTGGACCCGTACATCTTGATCCAGTCCGCGCCGGCTGCAAGCTGTTGCCGGGCCGCCCGCTGCACCTCGGCTACACCGTCGGCGCGGCACGGATCCGGCCGGGTGACGCCGGGTCGAAATGGGTCGGACGTGATGTGCAGACCGCACCCGGAGACGAACATTCGCGGGCCTACCATGGCCCCTCGTTCGATAAGATCTCGCATCGCAAGGTCGTTCCCGTCCCACGAGCCAAGGTCGCGCACTGTCGTCACGCCGCTTTCCAGAGTCTTGCGGGCGTTTTCTTGGGCTAGGAAAACGGTGACGGCGGAATTGAGCGTGCCGAGTTGTGTCCAGGGCTTCGAGCCTGGGGTCTTGTCCCAGTAGAAGGTCATGTGCGTATGGACGTCGATCATTCCCGGAATGCCTGTAAGTGGCCGTAGATCGATCAGACGGGCCTCCGCTGGGACCGCTGCTGCGCCTGATCCAACCGCGGTGACTCGATCTTTTTCGATGAGCACCACCGCATCCTGGATGACAGTGCCTTTCCCCGTGACGAGCTGTCCGAAACGGACGGCGACAGTCTCAGCAAATGCGACCGGTGGGGTGACAATGGCGATGGTGGCGAACGCTGCCACAAGCAGGTTAATCGTCAAGCGGGGAACAAAGCTGGAGATGGTGTTCATATAACCCTAGAATACCTTTAGTTTTTCAAGTCTGGCGTAAGTCGTTGCCGTGGTAGTGCGCTTTATACGGAGGTCCAACAGTAACGCAAGTTTTGTTGGAAGCAGCAGGTCTTCCACCTCTAGGCGAATGCAAATTCCGCCGAGTAAGCAGCACGAACTGCCTAGCGCTGTCGCGCGGGAGTGTCGGCCGAGAGCCGCCATGAATTCGTCTGACTGTGGCGGGTTTTGCGTAGCGTTCCGGTCTAACATTGAATACAACTACCGAAGAGGGGGATTCCATGAAAATACAAAGACTGCGGTCAACCGCCCTAGTTCTGATGGGCAGCATTCTCGGGTTCGCAGCGGGAACTGCGCGGGCCGACATAACCATCGAACGCACCACCTCCGTCGACGGCGTCGGCGCAATGGCGTTCGCGAATATGTCGGGTAGCTCTAAAACCAGCATCTCCGGCGACAAGTCGCGCACCGACAGCGATATGAAGATGCAGTCGAAGATCATCGGTTTTCTGGCGCGCAACGCCCTTGGGCCGAGCGCCGAGATCGTTCTCCTCGATCAGGACAAGATTTACCACCTAAACATGAATAAGAAGGAGTACACCGAGACCACCTTCGAACAGCTCCGAGAGCAGATGCAGAAAATGTCGGATCAAATGAACTCGAGCGAGGACAAGAAGCAGCCTTCCGCGGTCGATCAATCCAAGTGCGTGTGGCTACCTGCCAAAGTCGACGTCACGAAGAGCGGCGAGAAGGCGCAATTCGCCGGTTACGATGCGCAACGGGTGACCGTTACGGCCACCCAACCTTGCCAGGACAAGGAGACAGGAGCAATTTGCGAGGTCGCCTTGGTTTTGGATCAGTGGACTTCCGCCGACTTCGCGGAAAGCAGCGAAGCTCGCAAATTCTATACTGCGTACGCTTCCAAGATGGGCCTCGACATCTCGAACTCCCAAGACGTGTCCGAAAAAGCCAAGGCCCTGTTCAGCCAGTACAAAGGCGTCTGGACCGAAGTCGCGGCCAAGATGCAGAGCGTGAAAGGCTATCCCGTGAAGAGCAGCTTCACGCTCGGACTTGGTGGCCCGCAATGCAAGGATTCGAATTCGCAACAAACGCAAACGAGCCAAACTGACAACAGTTCGCCAAGCCCCGGAGGCATTGCAGGCGCAGTGGCCGGCAAACTCGGCGGTCTTTTCCAAAAGAAGAAGGACACTGCAGATGCGCCGGCCGCGCCGTCGGCCCCCGCTGTTGCACCGGTCGCAATGCCGCCGGGCGACGTGGCTTTGATGACGGTGTCCTCACAGGTGGTTTCGGTGTCGACAAATGACGTGAGCGCCGATGCGTTCACCGTGCCGGCCGGCTTCAAGAAAAAAGAAACCAAGACTCAATGATGGTCAGGAGTTCGCCAGCGGGAGACCTATGCTTGGCTCCAAGCAAGGTCTCCCGCGACAGTGGACTTCCGGCCCCTACAGCTTAAGCGCTTCTGCCGATATGGGGATCGCTGACGCTGTCGAAGCCGTTTTCAATATGGCCCGCATAGTGGCGTAGGAAGCTGGGATCTGTGCCGGCGGTGATCATCACATCGTACCAACGGAAGCTGGTTACGAGTTGCACCGGCACGGTGATGCGACCGTGAGGCTGGAGTGTGAAATGCTCCTCGAGGCCGGAATATTGATTGGCGATCGTGACGGTCGTCCGCTCTGTAGCCACGTTCTCGATGACCAGGAGAATGACCTCGCCCGCAATTTCGGGAAGAACCTGGACTTCGAGATTGGCGGATGTGTGAGTCAAGCCGCCGGCGGCGCGGCGGAAAAAACCATTCGGGCCATAGACGGACAGGTCGTAGCTCGTTCCCCCGGTCGGGCTCCACTGATCCGACAGCACGCGCTTGGCCGCGTCGACGGTGTAGCCCCAGGGACCGGTTCCGTGCCCAGTATTCTCGGCTCCTTCGGCAGTGCGCACCTGAAAGAACGCACCGATCGCGCCGGTGTTCTCGAATGCGATCGAAACTTTCTGCGCGGCAATGTCGGCCGTGGCATCGGCCTGCAGACGATACGGTAAGGCGCGCGCCAGACGCTGTCCCGGCTCCTGCTTCGGCATCGTCTGAACCGCCGGGACGGTGATCGGGATGTTGGGCGCAGGCTGGTTGCCGGCCGCGATCATCGCCTGGGTCACCGGCGCCAGTGCACCATTCGAAACGAAGCTGACGAAAGCGTCCGTGTCCGGAAGTTTCGGCGGCTTATGATCGGCCACCTTGAAGTTTAGCGCCGATGTCAGGTCACCGGAGATGGCGCGCCGCCAGGGTGTGATGTGCGTTTCGGTCACGCCGAACCGCTTCTCGATGAATTGAATCACTGAGGTATGGTCGAATACTTGTGAACAGGCCCAGCCACCCCGGCTCCAGGGCGACACGACGAAGCACGGCACGCGGGCGCCAAGTCCGTAGGGGCCGGGCGCGAAGCTCGTGACGCCGTGCACGCCTGGATAGAGTTCGTTAACGGTGTCGACCGTGGACAGACCATCAGCTGCACTCGTGGGCGGCGTGGGCGCGATCAAGTGATCGAAGAAGCCATCGTTCTCGTCATAATTCACAATCAGCACGGTTGACGCCCAGACTTCCGGGTTGGAGGTCAGCGCATCGAGCACGTTCGAGATGTACCAGGCGCCCCAGTTCGGCGGGAATGTCGGATGCTCACAGTAGGCCTGCGGCGCGACGACCCACGATACCTCCGGCAGCGTGTTGTTCATGACGTCGTTCTGCAGCTGCTGGAACAGCGAGCCGCCATTGAACGCTCCGCCATTGAAGACGTCGGTGCCGGTCCTGGCTTTATCGAACAGCGGGCTGCCGGCCTGCGCCTTCTGGTACTGCAGGAAATAGAGAGGCGAGGCATCGCCGAAATTGCCGATGAACGGGTTGTCGGTGAAGCCTTCGAATTGCGCGGGCGTTAGGCCGAGCCCCACATCCTGATAGAACTTCCAGGAGATGCCGGCGGCCTCGAGCCGTTCCGGATAGGTCAGCCAGTTATAACCCTGCTCATCATTGTTGACCACAGGCCCGCCCGGCAGTACGCCATTGCCGGTGCTGGGGCCTACGTTAAGCGTGAAGGTGCCGGGCGTGGCGCCGGAGAAAGGTTGCTCGATGGTGTCGGTCTGGGTGCCGTTCTGGCCCACCGCTCCGGTCCAAAGATAGTAGCGGTTCGGGTCGGTCGGACCCATGATCGAACAATGGTAGTTGTCGCAGACGGTAAAAGCGTCGGCCAGCGCATAGTGGAACGGGATGTCGTTGCGATCGACAAACGTCATCGTCTCGATGCTGCCTTTGGCCGCCACCCAGCTGTCGTTGTTGCCGTTGTTCCACGCACGATGCGCATCCGACCAGTTATGCGGCAAGTCGCCGACGAACTGGTATCCGAGAAAGGGCTGAGGTGGGCGGAACGGCAGCAGCGTGCTCGCGCCGTTCGGCTGCTGGAACACGGGATTCCCCGACGGCAGAGTCACCGCCCGCGGATCGTCGAAGCCGCGAACTCCGCGCAGCGATCCAAAATAATGATCGAACGACCGATTCTCCTGCATCAGGACGACGATGTGCTTCACATCCTTGATCGTACCGGTGACGATTTTTGGTTCGATGGCCAAGGCGCGCTGAATGGATTCCGGGAAAGCGGTGCTGATTGCCGCTGCCCCCAAGGCTTTGAGAATTGTGCGTCGGTCTGTCTTGGCCATTTGCGTTTCCTAGGTGATCGTCGAAAGGAGAGAAACTCGTCAGGGTTACGCAACCTAGTTGGTTTCCGTTGCGGTTTTTTTACATATGCTGGTGCTTGCGGCCGTAAGTGGTGGCCACAACCGCTGCGTGGCCATGGCGTGTTATATGGGTGATATGGCGCTGAGTTCTATGTTTCCGCACAGATCATTGTTTACAACGACGCCGCGTCGACTGCGCGAAATATCATGGCGCATGAACAGCTGTTTCTCGCATTGGCTCTTGTGGTTTTTCCGGAGGTTCCGATATTCGTTTTCGAGCCGGCCATGGGATTTTTGGCTGCTGTTTAAGGGATTGCGGCCTGCCATAATAGCGGCCGACTGAATCCCGTCCTCACGCTTTCGCCAGCTCCACTATGCAAATTGGCATGCTTTACGCCGCAGGCGCTTACATCTTGTGGGGCTTGTTTCCGATTTATTTCAGGGCGCTGCAGGATTTCTCACCGCTGGAAATCCTGCTACAGCGCGTGGTGTGGGCGCTGGTCTTTGTGTTGATCGTCCTGGCTTTGCGCCGGCAGTGGTCCTGGATCGGCAAGGTGCGGCGCCAGCCCAAAGTGCTGGCGGGATTTGCCGCAAGCGCGACCCTGTTGTCGGTGAATTGGTACATCTATATCTGGGCGGTCAATAACGACCATGTGGTCGATTCCAGTCTCGGCTATTTCATCACGCCACTGGTAAACGTGCTGCTGGGATCACTGCTGCTGCATGAGCGTATGCGCCCGATCCAATGGGCCGCCGTCATGCTGGCCGCCGCCGGCGTAGCGTGGCTCACCTGGCAGGCCGGACACTTGCCGTGGATAGGCTTGGGATTGGCATTGTCATTTGGTTCGTACGGTCTGTTGCGCAAAACGGCCACGCTTGGCCCGCTGGAAGGCTTGTCGTTGGAGACGCTTTTGCTGTTTCCCCTGGCATTCGGCGCTTTGGCGGTGATGGCGTGGCATGGGCAAAATGCGTTCTTGCATGCACCGACTGCATCCAAATGGCTGGCGGCGGCAGCCGGTCCGATCACCGCAGTTCCGCTATTGTTGTTTGCTGCAGGCGCCCGCCGAATTCCCATGTCGACCCTGGGCTTCTTGCAATATATCGCGCCATCGTTGCAACTGCTGCTGGGCGTATGGCTTTACGGCGAGCCGTTCGGCGGCGCGCGCCTGGTCGGTTTCGCAGTCATTTGGTCGGCGCTGGCTGTGTATACCCTCGGAGGTTTCTGGCAGGTCTGGTCTACCAAAACCACCCCCTGACTTACGGTCTTGGTGGCCCTTGAGCGCGCCGAACCCGAGTGCCGCCGGCGCGCAACGCACGAACAATGGCGTTCGGAGTTTTTAGCGGGATCACCAACAGACTGATTTCTGTCAACGACGTCACCACGAACGGTGAGGCCGCCATGAGTTTCTCCGCCGATGCAAGAACGATGGTCTCCGCGGCACGTTCATGCAGCGCGCGTTTCACGGCAGCCTCCTCGGCGTCTCCCGTGCTCAGACCGGCTTCAGGGTGTACGCCTGTTACGCCCATGAAATAAACGTCGGCCCGCAGACGCGAGGCCGCATCGATGACCGTCGCCCCCACATTGACCATAGAGTGCCGGAACAACCGGCCTCCCAGCATGATGATGTCGACGTACGGATGCTTCGCTGCTTCCACCGCCACGGTGGGACTGTGCGTGACGATGGTGGCGTGCAGGTCAGGCGCCAGTTGACGCGCCACCTGGAGCGCCGTAGTGCCGCCATCCAGGATCACGACCTGGTTCGATCGGATCATCGAAGCACCCACCCTGCCAAGCTCTATCTTGTCCTTGGGCGACACCTGTTCTCGTGCGCGCAGATCGCCGACCGCCGCTGAGGCCGGTAAAGCGCCCCCATGGACGCGTTGCAGTTTGCCCTCACGTGCAAGCTCGCGTAGGTCTCGACGAATAGTGTCTTCGGAAGTGCCCAACTCGAGTGCCAGGTCCTTGGCAACGATTTGGCCGTCCGCCGTCAGGCGAGTCAGGATCAGTTTTTTGCGCTGAGTGGTCAGCATAGGCCTCTACAAACAATCAGCTTGCCAAAGGCTCCTCGCAGCCTTACCATTGCATGATATTACACAACATTGCACGATCTTGCACGATAATTCCATGACCAATCCGGCCGACTCGTCCAAGCCCCCGATGGTGGGGGAGTGGATGGCGCTGCCCATCATTCATGCCGCCGGAGGGAAAACGGAAGGCGATGAGGTGTTCAACGCTTACCAGTATCCGGTGGCACATCGATTGTTGGCGTGCTGCGACGCTGTGCTGCGAATCCCCGGCGAATCGCGCGGCGCTGATTTGGATGTGGCTCGTGCGCGCCGGCTGGGTCTGCCAATATTTACCGACGTGTCTGAACTACCGCAGCGGCCGTGTACTGCAGGAGCGGATCAGTGAGCGCAGCCGAGGCGGCAGCCGGCGATCGAGTGCGCATCATCGAGGAGCGCGTTCTCTCCGACGACTGGTACATTCTCAAGAAGACGACCTTCCGATACCGATGCCGGGATGGCCGCTGGCAAGAACAAAGTCGGGAGACCTATGACAGGGGAAACGGCGCCGTGCTGTTGCTGTTCAATGCCGCACGCGCAACAGTGGTGCTGACCCGGCAGTTCCGTTTTCCCGCGTACGTGAACGGTTGTCCGGACGGACTGTTGATCGAAGCGTGTGCCGGGCTGCTCGATGGCGACGATCCACAGACTTGCATCCGCCGTGAAGCCGAGGAAGAGACGGGCTTTGTGGTGCGGTCGCCGCGCAAGGTCTTGGAGGCTTACATGAGCCCCGGATCGGTTACTGAGAAACTGCATTTCTTCGTCGCGGAGTACGACCTGCATGACCAGGTGTCCGGCGGCGGCGGTGATATTGCCGAGGGTGAAGACATCGAGGTGATCGAACTGCCTCTGACAGAAGCGCTGCAGATGATTGCAAGCGGCACGATTCAGGACGGCAAGACAATCATGCTACTGCAGCACGCTGCGCTCGTCGGGCTGGAGAAATTGCGTGGCGCCGAATCTCGCTAGACATTTCGGATCGCGACCACCGGCGAAATCGATGCGGCGCGCAGAAAAAATGGCCAGGGTAATCGCCGTCTGCGCGACGATCACCAAAGCGCCGACCTTGTTGCGGCGCATGGCCGAGAGGATGGGATGCAGCTCCATGGACATTCCTTCTTGTCCATGGTTGGAGAGCCGCAGCGGGCGTATGGTTTAGATGGCGGTGCTCAATGTGCGGACGGTCCGACGAGGTCGCAAAACTTCGGCAAATCGATGTTGCCGCCGGAGACAATGGCCACGATCGGTCCTTGCCCGGCTTTGCCGGTGAGTGCGGCGGCCAGCGATAAGGATCCGGCGCCTTCGGCGATGACGCGCGCTTTCTCGGCCATCAGGCGCATTGCCGCTTTGGTTTCATCCAGGCTAACCACGATTGAACCCGCAACGACGGGTTTCAGCCGTTCCCACATGCGTGGAAACAGGCTTTTGCCGCCTGCGCCATCGACGAACGATGCCTTCCAGTCCGTGAACACCTGGGCGGATCCCATTGAAAATGAGAGCGCGGCGGGGGCTGCCGTTTCTGGCTCCGCGCCCCAAATCTTGATCTCCGGCTTCAGCGCCTTGAGTGCGCTGGCGACTCCCGTGATGAGTCCGCCGCCGCCGATCGCGCCAATCACCGCGACCGTGTCGGGGGCATCTTCCAAGATTTCGAATCCCATGGTGCTGTGTCCTGCGATGAAATTGTGATCATCGAATGGATGCACAAATGTTCCTGCCACTCCGGGGTAAGCGCGGTCGCCGAGTGCGCGCCACGCGGCTTCGTAGGGTACCGTGATGAGCGTTGCGCCGAGCGCCCGCATTCGCGCGAGCTTCGATTCCGGCGCCGTCTCAATCGCGACCACGGTGCAGGGTACGCCCGCCTGCCTCGCGGCGTACGCGACGCCCTGTCCGGCATTGCCGGCACTGATGGTCCAAACGCCGAGTTGCCGCTCGGACTCGGACAGCATCGCCACCGCGTTGACCGCACCCCGCAACTTGTAAGAATTTGTGGCCTGCAGGTTCTCGAGCTTCAGGCGGATGTCCGGGAAGCCGGCTCCCAGATCCAGGCGGACAAGCGGCGTGCGCACGATGCTTTTCGCGATTCTGCGGCGCGCCTCCTGCATTTCGTTCAACATCAATGGCCGCACCGTCTCAAGCGTTTTCAGCACAATTGGCTCCTTAAGATTTCTGTTAAGCAGGCCGCACGATCGACGCGCGGGTTATCTCGTTCAGATTCCGTGCGCCTACTCCGACCATGGCGAGCCGCAGTTCATTGTCGAGCAGCTCGAGCACACGGTCGACCCCCTCCTGACCATAAGCGCCAAGTCCCCAGATATAGGGCCGGCCAATCCCCACCGCCGTGGCGCCCAGCGCCAGCGCTTTGAGTACATCCGTGCCGCGGCGGACACCGCCATCCACAATAACCGGGACTCGACCGCGCACCTCGGCCACGACTTCCGGCAGACACTCCAATGTGCCGCGGCCGGTGTCCGTCGCTCGTCCGCCGTGGTTGGACAAAATGATTCCGTCTGCGCCATTCGCCACAGCGAGCTTGGCGTCGGCGCCGGACTCCAAGCCCTTGATGAGCACCTTCATTTTCGTCACGTCCTTGAGGCGCTTGATGAAATCCCACGTCAGCGACGAAGAGGTGATGCTCAAGCCCGTGGTGTCCAGCTGCGAAAACATGGGTCGGGTAAAGAGGGGCGATCCGCCCGGCGCATGGCAGGCCGTGCAGGTTCTCGTATCGGTCCGAGCCCACCGCAAGGCGGTCTCGATATTCCTCCCCGCCGGCAGGTCAACGGTCACCGCGACGGCCGGGCATCCGGCCGCTTCGGCTCGTTTGACCAGCTTGGTGGTGATATCGAAGCTGGACGTGGTGTAAAGCTGAAACCAGACCGGCGCGCCGCGCGCCGCGATGACCTCTTCAACGCCCGTGGACGTGACCGTCGATAGAATCTGCAAGTGGCCCCGGGCTTTCGCGGCCCTGGCGACGGCGACTTCGCCTTCGGGATGAAACGCCTTCTGCGCGCCCAATGGACAGAGAATGATGGGACTGTCGAACCTCGCGCCCAACAATTCGACGCTCATATCGATCTTGCTGACATCGATCATGCGCCGCGCGTGCAACTGGTAGCGCGAGTACGCGTCGCGGTTAGCCTTGAGCGTTTCTTCTCCGTCAACACCGCTAACCAAGTAGCCCCAGTGAGCAGGCGGAATACTCTTGCGCGCGACAGGCTCGAAGTCGAAGACGTTCAGCGCATCGCTGGAGCGAACGATGGCGCTATCGACATCTTGTAATGCAGCGGCTTCAGCGAAAGAGCGGAAACCTGGAAGGCCGGTATACAAAGGACTGGCAGCCAAATATTTTATAAACGTGCGCCGGGTATTCATTGCATTCTCCTTGCGGCCGACCTTACGCGAAGATTTAACGGATTGCTTTGATCTTTTTCTGGTCAAGATAGTCGTCAATCGCTGCGGCGCTGAACTTGGCACTGGCCAGCGCCACATAGCCGTCGGGGCGAACGAGATAGACCGAGCTGCGCCGCAGACCAGACTCCTTCATGGTCGGATGCCACGCAAATACATGCAGCGGGATTCTCCGGCGATCCGCCAGTGCTTGAATATCGCCGGCGGCATCGCCGTAGATGTGAATTTGCCAATCCAGTGACGTCAATGCAGCGAAATTGAACTCAGCCGATCCTTGCATACCCACTCTGACCCAGGGCAATCGATCACCGCCGTGCACCTTGCCTGCCGCGCCGACGCTCAAAGGACTTGCGCGGTAGTTCACGGCCGTTTGCGAGATCGTGAGAAACGCCAATCTGCGCACCGGCGGCAGGCGGAACAGTCCGGGGGCCAGCGCCGGAACGGCTTTGGTGCGGACGAATCGGGCCCACGCGCCGGAACTGATCACGGCCGTGAACGCTCGATCGGTGGTGGCCACCAGCCGCTGTGCAAATGCAATTCGCTCGGGTTCGTAACTATCCAGCAGTGCTTCGCTGAACGGATCTTTCAGTGCAGAAGCCAGTTTCCAGGCGAGATTGACCGCATCGCCGATGCCGGTGTTCATGCCCTGGCCGCCGACAGGACTATGAATATGCGCGGCATCTCCCAGAAGGAAAGCTCGTCCCGTACGAAAGCCCTGCGCGACGCGATGATGAACGCGGTAGGTTGAAAACCAATTGACACGCTTGATGTCCACCTTGAGATTTTCAATGGCCCGGGCGCGCACATCGTCGAACTGCAGGTGCTCATGATCTTTTGCCGCATCATCGCGGATCGAGCCGATCAATCGCGCGCGTCCTGAGTCTTGCAGCGGAAACACCGCCAGAAAATCCGCGTCATCGAGGTCGACATGCAGTTCGCCGTTGATGGGTGGCCCCGCGGCTTCGACATCTGCAACATAGAACAGATGGTCATAGGTTCCGCCGGGAAATCCTGTCTTGAGCACTTCTCTGACTTTGGAGCGAGCTCCATCGCAACCGGCGATATAGGCATAGGCGCCGGTTTCCTCGCCTCCAACTTTGCTCAAGGTCGCGCGAATCTCTTTGCCGTCATCTTCAAAGGCGGTGAGTTCCACCGGGCGCTCCACCTCTACGCCCATCTCGCGCAACCGCTCGATCAATAGGCGTTCGTGCTCGTCCTGCGGAAAAATAATGGGGAATCCAAACGGAGTCAGTCCCTGTCCCAAATTCTCGATCGGCACGCGCGCGGCCCGGGCGCTTTTCACCCACAGGTTCAGAGCCGCCACTCTATGGCCGCGGTCCACGACGGCCTGAGCGAGTCCAATCTGCTGGTAGAACTCGAGCGTTCGTGCTTGAACCGCCAGCGCACGCGATGTCGTGCCGGGCTCGGCGACTTTGTCGATGATCCTGACGCGCACGCCTAGTTTTGTCAGCCACAAAGCCAACACCAAACCAGTCGGCCCCGCGCCGGCGATCAGGACCTCGGCCTGGCGGGATTTGTCTGCCATTGACTCCTGTCTTCGGCCGCAGCCTGGTATGAAAGGGTAGGGTTCAGCTCACTCGTGAAAACCGCAGCGCAGCGCGAGTTTTTGCTTTAGTGGCTTCTTCTTCTCGATTTTTTGCCGGCGCATTCGTTTGAAGCGAATTGAGAAGCTTTCTGGAAGCGGTCTCGATTTCATCGATCGCGCCCAGGAAGGCCGATTCGTTGGATTTGGACGGGCTGTGAAAACCGCTGACCTTGCGCACGAACTGCAATGACGCTGCGCGGATTTCGTCGTCCGTCACCGGCGGCTCGAAGTTGAAGAGAGTCTTGATGTTTCTGCACATATGTTCAGAAATCATCGGCGCGGGCCGCTTTGTTTGTCAAGCCGTCAGCCGGCCAGACCTATGCCTCCAGCAGAGCGTCCAGCAATCGAAACACATTGGCGGCGTTGAGCATGGAGCCGATGACGATGACCTTGAGTTGCGCGCGCTCTTCATCGTAAATCGCTTCGACCCGCAGCGCGGAGCCATCCTCGCGGGGCGCCTTCGCGGCTT
>DATHFW010000181.1:0-2714 GCA_035317945.1 Steroidobacteraceae bacterium
ATCCTGGTCAACGCAGACTCCTTGCAACGCCGAGGGCGACTCAACCCGCTTCATCCGCCATTGCTTCCATGGCCGCACGTGCGAGAAAACCCGATCTTGTTTCGCCATGCTGCTGCGCATAGTCATCGATCGTGGTCAGCAGACGATCCGGCAACGTGATGTTGACGCGCACAGCCTTCTTGCTGAGCTTGGCGAGGTCCACACTGACAATCGCCCACAACCATCCGGCGTATTTCTTCTTCCTGGACAGATCGGCCACGGTCGACGTTGCCGGAGGAGCCTTGCCCGCATCGACCACATCCTCGAGGTGAAGCAAGATGGCTTGCTCGGCATTGGCGATCGCTTCGTCCAACGTGTCGCCCGCGGAGAAACAACCGGGAAGATCGGGTACGACCACGCCGAACGCGTGCTTGGCGTCGCCTTGTTCAATTGCAATCGGATAACGCATAACTCGCTCCATTGAATAGTTCAGGCGGAGTCGTCGCACCCCGCATGCTTTCGTATCGCTGCCACCAGACCCGTGCCCAGGTCTTTCTTCGGATGCGGGACAATCACTGTGATACCTGCGGCGTTGCGGAACTTGTGGTGGCTGCCACGAATACCAATGAGCGCGAAGCCATTGGCCTTGAGCTCCTTGATGAGATCCGCAGTCTTCATTTGGGTGTGTATTATACACACCAAGTGTCGAAGGGGTCGTGATAGCGATAGTGCCGGCGGTGTGCCGCCCCGGCCTCGACTTCGACCAGCGCGGCTACGCACTGCCTTACGGCAACGATTGCGACGTCGGTGCCGTCGAAGTGACCGATGGCATCGCAGTCGGCGAATGATCGTGGTCAAGAACGCAGCGACCAGCAAGAACAACCCGGCACCGAGCAAGCGCCTTGACATGTGTACCAATATAGGTACACTCCACCGATGTCGAAGTTGAGCGTTCGCTTCTACGTATCGGAAGGCGGCGCGGAGCCGGTACGCGAGTGGCTCAAATCGCTACCAAAAAGTGCGCGCAAGGCGATTGGCGAAGACATCAAAACAGTGCAGCTGGGTTGGCCGCTAGGCATGCCCTTGGTGCGCAAGATGGAGGCCGGATTGTGGGAAGTCCGCAGCGATATTCCAGCTGGCATTGCGCGCGTATTGTTCACCACTATCGGCTCCACAGTCGTCCTCGTGCATGGCTTCGTCAAGAAGTCGAACGCTACGCCGAAGGCGGATTTGAAGACGGCCCGCAGTCGCAAGAACGAGGTGCAGAATGGCTAAGAAAAAAGTAGCCAAGAACAAGTTTGTCGGATCGGGCTTCGATGATTTTCTGAGAGAGGACGCGCAACTCGAGGAGACCACCGCCGTCGCCATGAAGCGTGTCATCGCGTGGAAGATTTCCCAGGCGATGAAAGAGCAGAAGATAACAAAGAAAGGGCTGGCGGAGCGCATGCACACAAGCCGGTCACAGGTCGATCGGATTCTCGATGAGAACGATCCTGCCCTGACACTTGAATCGCTGAGCAAGGCCGCTTCGGCTCTCGGCCGCAGGGTTCGTGTCGAGCTGACAACCTAGTCTGCGACTGCATCGCAAAAGACCGACGATCGATCGATGCCCCTGGCGACGGGTCACCGCGCAAGGAACACACTACGCCACTGAGTACATACGCCACTGGCGTATGGTTCTCGTGATCTTCATCTGAACCGTTCGGCATTGGGAGCAGAGCGGCGCTAGGTAAAAGGTCCGGTGCGGGCGCTGCTGAAGGCACTGAGCACTGATCCCGCGCACGTCGTCAAGGCGATACGGGTTGCGGCGTGATTGCGGCGCTGGGTGAAGCCTGCAATAACGGATGCGCAAAGACCTCTTGACTCAATCGTCGTGCGACGACTTGTGCGAAGCCTGCGGGTAATTCACCCACATCACGGTTGCGTGCGCATCCTCGGCCCAGGCGTCGACGGCGGTCACCTTTCCCTTGTCGACGGTCGCGCGCGGCGTCGCGCTTTCCATGTCGGACTTGTGTGGATTCTCGACACAGCCGGCGAGGACGAGGCACGCGGCGACGGCTGCAAGCAGGAATGATTGCTTCATGGTGGATATGCTCGAAATGTGTGCGGATGAGTGCGTTGTCTGCAATCGATTCTAGTCAGCGATGCGCGTGCGCGCGCTAAATCGCAGTTAATGAGCGACGCGGCATTCAGGCTACTCTGGAATCACCAACATTCATCGACGGGGAATGCGTATTCACGCGTCCGTCTCACGCGCGCACGGCGCATTAGGGTGGGCTTCGGCCCACCGCCATCCTTTCCGCACGGCGATCGCGCCTCATTCTCCTGCAGCCACAAGGACCATCACCCTTCGTCATCCACGGGTGCATCCGTCTCCGCCGGCTCGCGATGTTCCGCCTTGTCGATCTTCTGCTGCGCCTCCTCGCGACTGTCACTGACTGCGGGCAGCGCGGTCGGATTGGCCAGCAGCAGGGCGGGGTCGATGCGCTTGCCGAGCCAGCGCAATCCAAGATGCAGATGCGGACCGGTCGCGCGACCCGTGCCGCCGATCTTGCCGATGGTCTGGCCGCGCTTGACCTCATCGCCGGCGTTCACCGCGATCGAGGCAAGATGGAAATTCATGCTGACCAGTCCGTCGCCGTGGTCGATATAGACGGCGTTGCCGGTAAAGAAATGATCGGCGGCCAGCACCACCGTGCCGTCGGCGACGGCCTTCACGGTGTTGCCCGCAGGGA
>DATHFW010000182.1:0-4041 GCA_035317945.1 Steroidobacteraceae bacterium
ACGGTTAGGGTCCGACAGTCCCGCGCGCGTGCGCCGGATGGCATCGGCCACGGCCTTCACGGCTTCCGGCTGGCCCACCACACGTTTGCCGAGCACTTCTTCCATGCGCAACAGCTTGTCGCGTTCCACTTCGAGCATGCGCGACACCGGAATGCCGGTCCACTTGGACACAATTTCTGCAATTTCCGTTTCGGTGACCGAATTGCGCACCAATTGATTGGGTTTCTGCTCGACCTCCAGCGCTTTCGCCAGTTTTTGTTCCAGCGCGGGGATGCGGCCATATTGCAGCTCCGACATGCGCGCCAAATCCTGAGCCCGCCGCGCCGTGTCGAGATCTTGCCGCGCGCGCTCCAGTTCTTCCTTGATGTGCGCAGCCCCTTGCACCGTGGCCTTCTCTGCCTTCCATATTTCCTCCAGGTCGGAGTATTCCTTCTCCAAAGCCTGCAGCGCGTCGTTGAGCATGCCCAGCCGCTTGCGGGAGGCCTCGTCGGTCTCTTTCTTCAGCGCCTTTCGCTCGATCTTGAGCTGAATGATGCGCCGGTCCAGCTTGTCCAGCGCCTCGGGCTTGGAGTCGATTTCCATCCGGATCAGCGAGCCCGCCTCATCGATCAAGTCGATCGCCTTGTCCGGCAGCTGCCGGTCAGCGATGTAGCGATGCGACAGAGTCGCCGCCGCCACGATGGCGGGATCCGTGATTTCAACGCCATGATGCACTTCGTAGCGCTCTTTGAGGCCGCGCAAGATGGCGATGGTGTCTTCCACCGACGGCTCATCGACCAGCACCTTTTGAAAGCGGCGCTCGAGTGCCGCATCTTTCTCGATGTATTTGCGATATTCGTCGAGCGTGGTCGCGCCTACGCAGTGCAGTTCGCCGCGCGCCAACGCGGGCTTGAGCATGTTGCCCGCGTCCATCGCGCCCTCGGCTTTGCCGGCACCCACCATGGTGTGTAATTCGTCGATGAACAGAATGACCTGGCCTTCTTGTTTTGCCAGGTCGTTGAGAACGGCCTTCAGCCGCTCCTCAAATTCTCCGCGGAATTTGGCACCGGCAATGAGCGCGCCTAAGTCGAGCGACAGAATGCGCTTATTGCGCAACCCTTCGGGCACCTCATTGTTGACGATGCGCTGCGCCAAGCCCTCGACGATCGCGGTCTTACCCACGCCTGGCTCGCCGATCAGCACCGGATTGTTCTTGGTGCGCCGCTGCAGCACTTGAATGGTGCGGCGAATCTCGTCATCGCGCCCGATCACCGGATCGAGCTTGCCCTGGGTCGCGCGCTCCGTGAGATCGATGCTGTACTTTTCAAGCGCCTGGCGATTCTCTTCGGCGCCCGCATCATCCACCTTGGCGCCGCCGCGCACTTCTTCGATGGCCTTCTCCAAGGCCGCGCGTGTTGCGCCGTTCGCCTTCAAGAGACGGCCGAGTTCGCCCAGATCGTCGCAGGCCGCCAACACGAACAGCTCGCTGGAAATGAATTGATCGCCGCGCTGCTGCGCCAGCTTGTCCGTCACATTCAATAATTTGTTGAGATCGTTGCCGAGCAGCACTTCACCGCCGGCCCCCTCGACCTTGGCAATCCGGTCCAGTGCGCCGGCCAGATCCGAGCGCAACTTGGGCACTTGAACGCCCGCCTTCTCCAGCAAGGGCCGGGCCGTGCCGCCCTGTTGATCGAGCAGCGCCGCCATGAGGTGCACCGGCTCGATGTACTGATTGTCGCGACCCACCGCCAGGGACTGGGCATCGGCCAGCGCCTGCTGGAATTTGGTCGTCAGCTTGTCCTGTCGCATAGATAACCCTTGAGAAAACGCTCGGAGTGCTCACGAAATGGGGATGGAAAGCCGCTAATTCAACAGTTTTTTCTCACGCCTCTCGCCAAACGAGCGTGGCTTGCCGCCCCGTGATCCCATCGCGCCGATGCGAGAAGTAGCGATTGGCGCGCGCATAGGTGCATTCGCCGCCCCCGTAGATGCGGCCTATACCGAGATGCTCAAGTTGCCGGCGCGCCAGCGCCGCCAGATCCGCCATGAACTTGCCCCCAGCGTTTAGCCTGAAGGCATCACCCGCTCCCGGATCACCGCTCAAAAACGCCTCGCGGACCTCCCCGCCGACTTCGAAGTGCGACGGGCCAATAGCCGGTCCCAGCCACGCGATCAGGCGCTCAGGCTGAACCGCCATGGCATGCACCGTCGCGCCGATCACCCCGGTCGCCAGCCCGCGCCAACCCGCATGCGCGGCGGCCACCGTGTCGCCTGTGTCCGTTGCAAAAATGATGGGTAGGCAATCCGCCGTGAGAATGGCGCAGACCTTCCCTGGGCGGCGAGTTATCGCCGCATCCGCGGCGGTATGAGGACCCGCCTCATCGAGATCCGCGACGGTGATCCCGTGCACCTGTGCCAGCCAGGCGGGTTCGGCCGGCAACCCCGCCTCGCGCCTTAGGATTCGCCGGTTTTCGGCGACGGCTAGCGGATCATCGCCGACGTGATCGCCGAGATTAAAGCACGCATATGGCGCCTTGCTGGCACCGCCGCCGCCCGGCTCGCCGCGCAAAGTCGACAACACCCGCACGCCGCTCGGCGCCGGCCATTGAGGCTCGAACCACAACGCGCTCACCGCACACGCTCGAGATCCGCAGCGGCGGTGCGGGCATCCTCGCGTAGCGCCAGGAGCAATTGCGCGAAGTCTTCCGGTACGGGACTGTTCAAGACCAATCGTTTGCCGGATCGTGGGTGATCCAGCCCTAAGCTTGCCGCATGCAACGCCTGCCGCTTAAAGCCGCGCAGCGTATCGACCAGCGCCGGCGCGGCGCCGCGTGGCTGTGCAAACCGGCCGCCGTAGACCGGATCGCCGACGACGGGGTACTTTTGATGCGACAAGTGCAGGCGGATCTGATGAGTGCGGCCCGTCTCGAGCTGCACCGACAGGTAGGTGTGAGCTCGAAAGCGCTCGAGCACGCGATAATGCGTCACCGCCGGCCGCCCGCTCTCGCGCACGGCCATCCGCAGCCGATCGCTGCGATTGCGGCCGATGGGCGCATCGATGGTACCGCCGCCGGTCATGACGCCCACGCACACCGTCAGATATTCGCGCGACATGGTGCGCGCCATGAGCTGGCGGGAAAGTGAGGTCTGCGCCTCGGGAGTGCGGGCTATCACGAGTAAGCCGCTGGTGTCCTTGTCCAGCCGATGAATGAGCCCCGCTCGCGGCAACCTGGCCAGCGCAGGATCCCATCCCAGCAAGGCGTTTTGCAGGGTATGGCGCGGATTTCCGGCCCCGGGGTGCACGACCAATCCCGCCGGCTTATCGATGACCAACAGGTCCGCATCCTCATGGACCAGGCGCAGTGCAATCGCCTCGGGCAGCACCTGGGGTTGCGGCGATTCCACCGTCATTTGCACACGGATACGGGCGCCCGCTGCCACGGGGTCGCGGGGCCTCAAGCGCTGCCGCCCGACCAGCACCGCGCCCTCCTCGATCCAGCCCTTGATTCGCGTGCGCGAATGCTCAGGTAACAGCCGCGCCAGAGCGGTGTCCAGGCGAAAACCGGCCAACGCCGGCGGAATTTGAAGGTCGATCACTTGGAACTCTGCGGTCATTGGGGCACTCGAAGCTACCGTCGGGCCATCGGGTATACTGCCGCGCTTTCGGGCCCGCCCGTTTGGGACCCCTCATTGTAAGGAATCGCTTGTGAGACTGCGTGATCTTGTCCAACCAAGCCGGGTGCTGCTCGTCGCGTTAAGCGTATTGATGCTGGCCACGGGCTGTCGCAGCCACCGCGCGGACGAGGCCAAATCGGGCCCCGAACAGATCTACGCAAAGGCGCAGAAGGCCATTCGTAGTTCCAGCTACGCGGAAGCCGTCAAACAGCTCGAGGCGCTGCAGTCGCGCTTTCCATTCAGCGAACCGGCTCGCCAGGCGCAGCTGGATTTGATTTACGCCTACTACAAGAATCATGAGGTCGAGCCGGCGGTCGATGCGGCCGATACCTTCATTCGCGAAAACCCGACCAACCCCAGAGTCGACTACGCCTACTACATGAAGGG
>DATHFW010000183.1:0-16845 GCA_035317945.1 Steroidobacteraceae bacterium
GAGACGGTGCGAAATCTCGACGCCTGGTACTCGGCCTTTCAGGTCAAGCCCGGGCAGGCGCTGTTCCTCGCGCCTGAAGATCGTGTGCGCGTGTGGTGAGGCGAAATCGCGGCTGCCGCTAATTCAACAGCTCATCCAGCAGCGGAACCGCGCCTTCGCGCAGCGATGCCTCGTGAAATTGCTTCAAGGTCACCGCATCGCCGTGCGTGTTCTTGAAATGCTCGCGCACGCCGAGCCAGCCTTTGTATCCGGCATAGTAGGTGGGCAATTGGCAGGACGAGAGTTTCGCGCGCTGTAGCTTGGCAGTCGCTTCCTCCGTTTCCTGATACGCGCCCTTGGTCATCAGCTCCAGCGCTTGCCGGTCGGTCATGTCCATGGTTTGCAGGCGCACATCGAGAATCGTGTTGGCGAGCACGCGCGCCATTTGTTTCGCCAGCGTCAAGCGGTAGCCCGGCGTGTCGCTCAAATAGCCTTGCTCGGCCATGAGCTGCTGCGTGTACACCGCCCAGCCCTCCACATAGGGACCATTGCCGAAGATGTTGCGCAGCAAGCGCCGCGATCGAGGCTGCACATTGTTGGCGTATTCCGCCTGCACGTAGTGTCCGGGCATCGCCTCGTGCACGGTCAAGTGCTGCAGGCCCGAATCGTTGTACTCGCGCAGCTTGGAATCGATGCGCTGCTGCGGCCAGGAATCCGGAATCGGCGTCACCCAATAAAAGGCGCCCAACTGCGGCTCCAGCGCCGGGGCTTGATTGAAACCGCCGACGCCGTAGATGCCGCGCATGAACACGGGCGTCTCGATGACTTGCAGATTGGCATTCGGCGGCAGCGTCACCAGGTCTTTGAGTTTGACGAAGGCTGTCGCCGTCGCCAGCGACTGCTTGGCCGCGCCCACGTAGGTCGCGGGGGTCGCATGATGAAGCGCCACATCGGCGAGCGCCTGCTCCACGGTTTTGGGCGCCGCCAGCTGCACCATCGCATCGCGTGTTTTCGCCAGGTCCGCTTCCGCCTCGCTGAGCAGTGTCTCCGGGGTCTTGCCGGTCGCCAGCACGAAACGGAATTTCTTGGCGTAGCGTCGGCTGCCCAAGCGCCAGTCGGCGGTCTTCTTCGACAGCTGCGTGTAGAGCCAGATGTTGTAGCCGCGCAAGGAATCGAGCGCCGCCGCGGCGGCTTGGGCGTAGTCGTGAAGCAGCGGCGCCGGGCAGTTGGTGCGCAGCACGCCATCGATCAGGTCGATGTTGCCGGCGTTCTCCTCGCGCGCCACCTTATTCCATATCTCCGGCGAGTCCTGAAGATTCTCCTCGGCCTGGCTGATGAGCTGCGGAATGAGATTCAAGCGCTTGATGATGTGCTTAAAGCGCTCATCCGCCGCTGCGAAATGCAGCACGTAGGGTGTGTACAGGGTATTGCCGATGAGTTCGACGTAGGTCGTCGGGTTGTGCCGGTAGCTCTGGATTTCCTCCACATCGAGCCGCGTCGCCTCGATGGCGTCGTGAATGATGTCGATGTCGGCGCGCTGCTCGGCCGTCAACGATTTTGAATCCAGCTTGCCGATGCGCATCTCGATGTCGCTCAACAAATTGAGCGAGGCCTTGATGCCGGCCGGACTGAAATCCTCGAGCAGATCGTCGAGCGCGGCCCCGTGGTGCCTGTGGTAGCCGACGCCGGTCGCCGTGGTGGGCGACAGCGCCAGGGTGCCGAATACGAAATCATCCACGACTTGATTGAATTGCAAGTCGGTGGGCGTCGCCCGCGCCGGCGATAAGCCACTGAGCGTGAACGCCAACCCTAAGGCCACACTCAACTTTTGTAGATGTTTCATGCCGCTCCTTAGAACGCACCGAGGCTTTCGTCCTGCGCCCGTTAGCTTGTTAAGATACTGGAGTCAACAGCGCCCGTCCAAAGGGAACATGAAAGAATGCACCGCATCATCCGCATCGCCGCCTTGAGTTTGACCGTTTTGATATCGCTGCAGGCCCGCGCAGCGGATCTTCGCTCCGAAGTTCAGCACTATCGCCTGACGCACGAGGCCGCCATCGTGGGTGAGCTTGACGCGCTGACGCGCTTGAAGAGCGTGGCGGCCGATCCCGCCGGCATCGCTGCGACCGCCCACGCACTCGAGGAAGCGTTGAAACAGCGCGGTTTCGAGGTGTCGGAAATCTCGACCGGGGCGGGCTCGCCGCCGGCCGTTTTCGGCTCGCTCAAGAGTCCTGGTGCCAAACGCACGGTGGTGTTCTACGCGCATTACGATGGTCAGCCGGTGACGCCCTCGCAATGGAGTTCCGATCCCTTCTTGCCCGTGATGCGCGAGCATGCGCTGACCGATGCCGTGCGCGATGTCGACTGGAAAAAGGCCGCCCCGCCGTTCGATCCGGAATGGCGCCTCTTCGGCCGCGCCGTCAGCGACGACAAGGCCTCGATCGCCGCATTCCTGGCCGCATACGATGCGCTCAAGGCCACGCACACCACGCCCTCGGTGAACATCAAGGTTCTCTGGGAGGGCGAGGAAGAAGCCGGCTCGACGCACTTAGCGGGTGCGCTGCGTGACAATCAAAAACTGCTCGCCGCGGATTTGTTTCTCATCGGCGACGGTCCGGTGCATCAAACGCGCCGGCCGATGGTGTACTTCGGCGCGCGCGGCGTCATGAGCCTCGAAGCCACCGTTTACGGACCGTTGCGCGCCTTGCATGACGGCCACTACGGCAACTGGGTGCCCAATCCGGCCGCGATGGCGGCCACGCTGATCGCGCAAATGCGCGATGACAACGGCCGCATCACCATTCCCGGCTTCAGCGACAGCGTGCGCGCCATCACGCCGGCGGAGCAGGCCGCGCTGCGCGACCTGCCGCCCGTCGGCGATGCCTTGAAGCGCGAATTCGGCATCGGCCGCTCCGAAGGCGGCGAAGAGTTGCCCGCCAGCATCATGCGTCCTGCGCTCAACATCCGCGGCATTCGCTCAGGCGAAGTGGGCGACGCGGCGGCCAATGCCATTCCCACCAACGCCGTCATTTCGCTGGATTTTCGCCTGGTTCCCGATCAAACCCCCGCCGCCGTGCGCGCCTCGGTCGAGCACTTCTTCACCGCTCATGGCTGGAGCATCGTCAGCGAAGAACCGGATCTTGCCGCCCGCCTCGCGCATCCGCGCATGGTGCGCCTGGTGTGGGATGCGGGCTACCCCGCGCTGCGCTCCGACATGTCGACGCCTGCGGCGAAAGCCGTGATCGGCGCTGCCTCCAAGGCCGCCGGCGCGAAAGTGGTGGTGCTGCCCATGGCCGGCGGCAGCGTGCCGCTGTACATGTTTGCCGACGTGTTTGCCGCGCCCATCATTTGTCTACCCATCGTCAATCACGACAACAATCAACATGCCGCCAATGAAAACTTGAGGCTGCAGAACTTGTGGGACGGCATCAACACTTACGCGGCCCTGATGGCCGAACTGAACTGGTAGATGAAAATGCTGCGAAGAACCTTAAGCGTGCTATTGCTGTTGCTCGTTGCCGTGGTGCTGATCCTGTGGCTCAAACCGCCGGCGCTGTTGCGCGTTGGCGCCAACTATTCCGCCAAGATCGTCTGCTCCAATGTATTTCTCGCGGCCCGCAATCCCGACCAGGTCTTGAGTCTCGACGTGCAGGCACCGGGAATTGCACTGCTGCGCTTCATGCAGGTGTCCGTGGACCGTGACCGCGGCTTGGTGCGCGCCGGATTCTTGGGCTTCATCGGTGACGGCCTGGCGCAGTGGCGGCCCGGCAAGGGCTGCACCGTGATACCGGACGGCAAACTCGATCCCATAGCCTCCGCGCCGGTGTCCGCGGCCGCACCGGCACCCGCGCCGGCGCCGGCAGCCGCGCCGAGTACCGCAGCCGCCGACCTGTCATCCGCCGCGTCGTGGCCGGAGGGAACCGCCGTCGCCACCGATACGGCGCTCGATCGCGTTCTGCAGAACGACACACTCGCAGGGCCCGGCGCGCGGGCCATCGTCGTGGTCGACCACGGCCGTATCGTGGCGGAGCGCTACTCGCCCGGCTTTGGCCCCGGCACTCCCTTGCTCGGCTGGTCGATGACCAAAACCGTGATGGCAGGCGTGATCGGCCTGCTGGTCAGGGACGGCAAACTTCGCCTCGATCAATCAGGATTCTGGTCCGGCACCGATGGCCGCGAACGCATTCGCCTCGCCGACTTGCTCGCCATGTCGAGCGGCTTGCAGTGGAACGAAGCCTATGGCGCCGTTTCCGATGTCACGAGCATGCTGTACCTGCAGCCGGATATGGCGACATTCGCGCGGGCGCAACCCTTGGCGCACCCGGCCGGCGAAAACTGGGGCTATTCCAGCGGCACCGCCGTCATTTTATCGCGCATCGCCCAGGAGGCCGCGGGCGAGGACATTTTAGGATTCATCAACACACGGCTGTTCGCGCCCTTGGGGATCACCAGCGCCACCATCGAGCCGGACGAACACGGCACGCCGGTCGGCTCTTCTTATATGTACGCCACCGCGCGCGACTGGGCCCGCTATGGACAGTTCCTGCTGCAAGATGGTGTTTGGCAGGGACGCGGACTACTCCCCTCCGGCTACGTCGCCATGATGGCCACACCGGTGATCGCCTCTGCCGGACAGTACGGCCAGGGACAAACCTGGCTGTGGGGTTCGGACCCGGCCACGCCCGGCGTGAATCCGGACGCGGCATTCGGCATCCCCGCCGATACTTTTTGGATGTCCGGGCACGACGGCCAGAACGTCGCCATCATCAAGTCGCGTCAATTGGTCATCGTGCGTTTGGGGCTGACGCCTTACTCGGCCGGCTATTCTCCGCAACCCTTGGTGAAGGCCATTCTCGCGGCGACGCGCACCCCTCAAGAAGCGATTCGCTAGAATCCGCGCAATGGATCTATCCTTCTCGGTTTTTCTGCTGACGTTTACCGCGCTGTTCTCCATCGTCAACCCGCTGTCGGGCGCGTTCATTTTTTTCGGCGCGACGCGCGACTTGGAACCCAAGCTGCGCGCCAACACCGCGCGCTGGGTCGCGATCTATTCCTTCATCATCGTCGCCGCATCGCTGTACATCGGCGCCTATGTGCTGGGATTCTTCGGCGTCTCCTTGCCGGTGCTGCGCGTCGCGGGCGGCATCATCGTCGCCGCCGCCGGCTGGCGCATGCTCAACGCCCCCGATGTGACCGAACAGCGCCGCAGCGAAACGCCCGAGCCTAAGTCCATCGATGTCGCGCCGAGCCGGCTCGCGTTCTATCCGCTCACCATGCCCCTGACCACCGGCCCCGGCACCATCTCGGTGGCGATTTCCTTGGGCGCCGGCCGCCCCAGCGGCTTCCACACCTCCTCGCTCGCCTTCTTCGTCGAAACCCTGGCGGCCACGGCGCTGCTGTCGGCGCTGATCTATGGGTTCTATCGAAATTCCGCCCGCCTCGCCCAATTGATCGGCGTCACCGGCACGACCATCGTGGTGCGGCTGTCGGCGTTTCTGCTGTTTTGCATCGGCATTCAAGTCGGCTGGAACGGCGTCTCCGAACTCTTGGGCAGCCTGCCGTTCTTCAATACGGTGAGTTGAACGGGTAAGCCGCTCGCATTAAACAAATTCCGCCACGACCAGCTATAACGCGTCCAAATCCCTCATCGCCTCGCGGTTCACCCGCCCGTCCTTGACGGCGACTCCCTCCGCCCGTAATCGCCGCGTCTGTTCGCGATGATTCAACGAGGTGCGCGGGAAAACGATCTTGCCGCCGGCGCCGACCACGCGATGCCACGGCAGTTTCATTTCTTTCGGCGACTCGCGCAGCGCACGCCCCGCCATGCGCGCCCGGCCCGGCAACCCCGCCGCGCGCGCCACCGCTCCATACGTCGACACGCAGCCGCGTGGGATGGCGCCGACCACGGCCCAAATTTCTTGAAACGCCGGATTGTCCTCGGGCAGCGCGGCGCCCCCGGCCCGTTGCTTGCGGCCGCGGGCAGGCAGAAAAAGTTCCTGGAAGGCTTTCGAACGCGCCAATGAGCGCCCCTTTGGGTCAAGCATATTGACCCAAAGGATAGCGCACCGTCGGGTGCCGTCTTATCCCCGCGGCGTGCGACAATTCGTACAAAGCCGAACCCGCCGGCTAGGGATACCCATGCGGCTGACCGCCCACCAAATGGCACTGATGAGCCGCCTCCTCGACGAGGCGCTGCCCCTGGATGATGCGGGACGGCGCCGCTGGCTGGAAACGCTGTCGCCGGACCATGCGGACCTGCTTCCCGCCTTGCGCCAGTCGCTGCTCCCCGAATTCTACCCGTCGTCGGATTTGATGAGCTTTCACACCTTGCTGGAATCGGGCGGCGCCGATGCGCGCGCCGGTCCCGCATCGACCGGCCTGCAACCCGGCGACCGGGTGGGTCCCTACGAATTGATTCGAGTGCTGGGCGCCGGCGGCATGGCGGAGGTATGGCTGGCGAAACGCGCCGACGGAGCGTTCAAGCGCGACGTGGCCCTAAAGTTGCCGTCGCTGACGTGGGTGCGCCGCGATCTGGAACAGCGCTTTGCGCGCGAACGCGACATTCTCGCAAGTTTGGAGCATCCGCATATCGCCAGGCTCTACGACGCAGGCTTTGATCCCACGGGCCTGCCCTACCTGTCGATGGAGTATGTACAGTGCGAGTTGCTGACGGACTGGTGCGATGCGCAGCATCTAGGGCTGCGCGAGCGCCTGCGATTGTTTTTGCAAGTGCTGGAGGCGGTGCAGTACGCGCACGACCGCCAAGTCATCCATCGCGATCTCAAGCCATCCAACATTCTGGTCACCACGGAAGGACAGGCCCGACTGTTGGATTTCGGCGTGGCGACGCTCTTGGACAACGGCGCAACGGCCGGTCACACGCCGCTCACCACGTTGTACGGACACGCGCTCACGCCGGTCTACTCCAGCCCCGAGCTGGTGCGCGGCGATCCTGTGGACGCCAAGAGCGATATCTATTCTCTGGGCGTGGTGTTGTTCGAGCTCCTGACCGGCGCCCGGCCCTATCGTTTGAACGCCGGCGCCTCGCGCGCCGTGCTCGAGCACGCCATCGCGGCGGCTGAAGTCCACAAACCCAGCACGCAGCTCGTTCAAGAAGCGTGGAGCGTTCGCGCCACCACCCATGAACAACTGAACCGGCAGCTGCGCGGCGACTTGGACCAGATTGTGCTCAAGGCGTTGGCGAAGGATCCGCCGGCACGCTATGCGAGCGCCGCCGCATTGGCAGATGACCTACAGCGCTACCTGGATGGCAGGCCCGTCTCGGCTCAGCCGCCCCGGCTTCTCTATCGGTTCAAAAAGTTCATCGGCCGCAATCGAATGATTGTTTCAGTCACAACGGCAGCCGCCCTCGTCGTAGTGGCGACCGCCGTCTACGATCTCCAGCGTCGCGCCGCCGATCAGACGCGCGACGCTACCAGCTTGAATTCGGTATTTGTGAGGCGGCCCGTCAGCGATAAATCCATCGCGGTGTTGCCGTTCGTGGACATGAGCGAGAAGAAGGACCAAGGGTACTTTTCCGACGGACTGTCGGAGGAACTGATCACCTCGCTGGCGCAAATTGACGACCTGCAGGTCATCGCTCGCACCTCATCCTTCCACTTTCGCGGCAAGGACACCCCGATTGCGGAGATTGGCTCGACGTTGAGTGTCGCTCATGTGCTCGAGGGCAGCGTGCGCCACGCCGGCAACGCGGTGCGCGTGACCGCGAAGCTGATCCGCGCCGACAGCGGCTTATCGCTCTGGTCGCAAACCTACGATCGTGACGTGAAAGACATCTTCCTGGTGCAGCACGACATCGCTGCCGCCGTGGTCGCGGCGCTCAAGCTCAAACTGCTGCCCACCCAAGGATTGGATCCCCATCGCAGCGACAATCCTGAAGCCTACAACCAGTTTTTGCTGGCCCGGCAATTCGGCCGCCGCGGCAATCTGGAAGACACTGAACGGGCTGTTGCCGCCTATCGCCGGGCGATCGCGCTCGATCCCGGCTTTGCGGCGGCTTACGCAGGCCTATCGTTCGCCGAAACGGCCATGGCCACTTCCACGCAGGACACCGCGCGATTTTCCTTGGCGCGAGATGGCGCGGAAAAGGCACTCGAGCTGGCCCCGCAACTCGCCGATGCCTATCGTGCGCGGGCGCAACTCCGTCTGGAGACTTTGGACTTCGCCGGCGCCCGCGCCGATAGCGAGCAAGCGGTGGCGCTCACGCCCGGCGACAGCAGAGTGCAAGGCTTGTACGGCGCGCAGATCGCCGCCTTCGGCAAGATGCCCCAAGCGATCGCGGCGATGAACAAGGCCATCGAACTAGATCCCTTGAATGGTTACGCCTGGGCCAATGTGGGATTGTTTCTCACCGAGAGCCGCGACTACCCCGCGGCGCGCCACGCCCTCGAGCGCGCACTGGCCATCACGCCGTCCAACGATGCCTTCCACTTCGCGCTCGGGCAACTCAACATGCTGCAAGGAAGGCTTACCGACGCACTGGCGGAGTTCCAAAAGCTGGGCGGCGACGGCGTCCGCCGCATGGGCGACGCCATGATCGAATACGCCAACGGCCATGAGCAGCAGTCGCAGCAGGCGCTCAAAGACCTGATCGCCAAGCACGCCGGCAACATGGCCTACCAGGTCGGCGATGTCTATGCCTGGCGCGGCGAGAAAGACAAAGCCTTTGAATGGTTGGAGCGCGCCTACCAACAGCGCGATAGCGGCCTGAACGGCATTGCCTATGACCCGCTGCTCGCCGGCCTGAAAGAAGATCCGCGCTATGGCGCGCTATTGAAGAAGCTCAATTTGGCGGACTGAGGGTCGGTTAGAACTGCGCCGTCAAGTATTACGCTGAACGAAAAGAAATCAGCGACGCTTGAGCGCTTAGACAGGAAGAATTGATGGCACGGAGTCGCGATCACTCAGGCCAGACCTTTCCTACCCTCCGAGCTCGATGATTTGGTTAAGTGTCTCACAAGCTTGAGTGTACGAATCCAATGGCACCTTCCTAAGCCGGTGCGGCTTGGCATTTCTAGCGCGCCAGTCGAAGGACTTCGGCTGATGGCCGAGGATGTAACTGGCTACGCCCCTTGGGCCTTTGAACTTCACGGCGAAAGGATTGGTATCGTTATATGCGACCGTCGTCATCGGTAGTCCAATGACGATCCCTGTTCGTTCGTTAAATTCTCTTGTCGAAAGAACAACAAGAGGATGGACATCCTTCATTTCACGGCCGGCCTGAGGATTGCAATCGATCCAAATCATGTCGCGACGGTCCGGACACCAGGCCTTGCGGGCAGCCATCAAAACGCCTCTGTCCCCACCTGAGTGGTAACCATGACTTCGCTGCCGTGAAGATCTGGATCGTACGCCGCTAGTTTTTGCGCGAGCGTTAACCGCGCCTCGCCCAAGGACTTGACCAACACATTGGAGTCCTGCGCGGACACCTCAACAGGCTGACCCACCTTAAATCGGGCCGAACGAGCGACAGCCGCCGGAATTCGTACCGCCAGGCTGTTACCCCATTGCTGCAGCGTGAGCGTTGCGCTCTTCGACATGATGAGCCCTCGATGTATAAACAAGTATATACATTGAAGAGCTGATGTCAAATTAGGTCTAGGCAGAGATGTCACACCCGCCCTCCTGCGATAAATTCAAGTGCCTAGAAAGCATCGCTGCCTGGATTAGAGCAATGTACGACGCGGAGCATAGGGACCAGGACCGGTAAAAATTCGGGAGGGCTGGGCTTGTCGCCTTATCGCTATTGCAGGGGCTGCACGTCCGGAGTCACAGTCGGCACTCCACCTTTAGAAACACGGCGCGCTTGAAGTAGGTGCGCGTCGCGACATCGGTAAACTCGCCATGGCCACTGTCCAGCAGATTCTGGCCCGTGATCGATAGATCGACATTTGAACGCAGCTGCCAGCCGAGCCGCAGATCCAACGCCGTGTAGCTCGGCACGACCGGTTGCGACAAAGCGCCGACATGGCGCAGCGTGACATCGAACTCGGTTCGCGGCCCTAGATCGAGCGAGGACCGCAATACCTCCCACTGCGACGGATTGGCGCCTTCGTCGGCCTGTAGGGTGCCGATATCAACGCTGTAGGGCGTGAGCTTCAAATCCTGGCGCAAGCGGTTAAACCCGGCATTCAATCGCCAGATCGGCGTGACCTGGTAGCTGCCCCACAGCTCGAGACCCGAGGTCGTTCCTTGCATGCCGTTGCCATAGTAGAGATAGGTGAAGGTGGGGTCGATTTGCGTGGTGCGAAGTCGATCATAGATCGTGTGATAGACAGTCGCCGAGAACGACGCGGCACTGGTGATTTGCCCGCGATAGCCGATCTCATAGTCGTCGGCGGTTTCGGAAAGGACGTTTGGCCCACCGCGCAACAGAAATGGTGGCTGGCCCGGAACAAAGGGGTCGTGATCAAGCCGCGAGGGAGCCCGATCAGTACGCGATGCGGCGGCCCAGAGCATTTCATTGGGCGCCCACTTCCACGCGAGACGGGCGGTCGGCAGGAACTGCGTGCCGGTGTAGTCGTTGTGCTCGGTGCGCACGCCCAGTGTCAGACGCAATCCATCGAGCAGCGCGATCTCGTCTTGTGCAAACAGGCTGGCCCAGGTTTGATCGAGGTTTGGTGGCAGCAGTGCGATATACGTGCTGTTGGTTACCCGGTCCATGCCGTAGCGATACTCGGCTCCCCACACCGCCGTATGCGCGCCGATCGGATTTGCGGAATACTGTAGCTGTAAATCGACGATGCCCTGCGAGTCCTCAAACGTCGGGGGTACGCTGCGCTCCGTGTGATCGTAGTACGCCTGCACGGAGAGGGCGCCGACGCCTTCCCAACTGTGCTCCCACCGGCTGATCATGTTGGCGCCGGACACCGAGATTTCCCCCAGCGCAAGCGTCACGCCCGAAATCGAAATGGAACCTGGCGGTGGTTGCCCTTCCCGGCCGGTGTAGGCGTCTCCCTTAACCATCAGAGAGTCGGCATCGCGCTGCCAGTCAGCCCTAAATCCGACCTGGCTCTGATGAGCGGCGTCATCTTTAGTCTCGCCCGACTGCGTCTCGGTGTGCTGAATATCGAAGTGCGTTGCATAGACGCGAAAATTCACATCGTTGCCGAAGTTCCCGCCATATCGAACGCTGGCGCGATCCTCACGGTTACCGCCGCCGGCGACCACCAGGCCGCCCTGAGTTTGCGCGGCAGAGCGAGTGATGACGTTGATCACGCCGTTGACTGCGTTGACACCCCACAAAGTGCCGCCCGGGCCGCTGATGACTTCAATGCGCTCGATATCCTCGATCATTACGTTCTGCACGTCCCAGAACACGCCGGAAAACAACGGCGAATACACCGATCGCCCGTCGATGAGCACCAAGAGCTTGTTGGCAGACGAACTGTTGAATCCGCGTGCACTGATGGCGTATTCGTTGGCGTTTACGTGCGCAACTTGAAGATTCGGTGCAAGGCGCAGTGCCTCGGGCAGACTGGTTACCCCGGAGCGGCGGATGTCCTCGGAGGTTATTACGAAAACCGACGTCGGCGCGTCAGACAGCTTCTCGTCGCGCTTTGACACCGAGGTAATCTCGATGTTGCTCAACTCTTCGATGGAAAGGTCCTTGAGCTCCTGCACGGCAGGCCCCGCCCACGCGGTTGCAGCGCCCAGCAGCGTGCCGGCGACCCACGCCGCCACGCTCAGATTTCGCACCTGCATTCGCCCTCCTTGACGTCGTTTTCATCCCTGCCTGCCGGCGGCAGCCGGCTAACGTCTCCGCAAGGATCACAACTGGATTTTGATCGTATGGGGCTTTGTGCGTTGCGTCTAGCCAACCAGGTCGCATTGTGGCAATCCCCTACAAATGGAATACGAGAACGCCTCTCGATTAGCTTATTAGTGATGAGCTCGCGCGCATATATTTCTGTTCGAAACTCTCGACCGGAACCGGCTTGCCAAAGAGATAACCTTGCATTTCGTCGCAGCCCAGTAATCGGAGCTGACGCAATTGCTCCTCCGTCTCAACACCCTCCGCCACTGTGTTGAGCTTTAACGCGTGCGCCAGATTGATGATGACCGAGACCAGTGTCAGGCCGCCTGTTGCCGAAACCATCTCCACCACGAACGAGCGATCGATCTTGAGCGTGTCGACGGGCAGTTTTGCCAGGTAGTTGAGCGAGGAGAAGCCGGTGCCAAAGTCGTCGATGGCAATCGTGACGCCCAATTCGCGAATTGCGAGCAGGCTGCCGATGCTGTGATTGACGTCCTGCATGATCACGCTCTCCGTGATCTCCAACTGAAGCCCCGCTGCTGCGTCTGCGGCCACACTGATGGCCTGCTGGATCTCCGCGGCGAAATTTCTATTGCGCAGTTGCAGCGGCGACACATTCACCGCGATGCGCACGGCCGGGAGACCGTCATTGCGCCAACGCTGGTAGTCCGCAATCGCTTGGCGCAGCACCCAACGCCCTACTTCATGAATTAACCCGGTTTCTTCGAGGATCGGAATGAAGCGACCGGGCGGAGTTAGGCCGGACACTGGATCGTTCCATCGGATCAAGGCCTCGGCCCCCGTCAGCTTACCGCTTACGATGTTTACCTTGGGCTGGTAGTGAAGTACAAATTCTTCTCTTTCGAGAGCTCGTCGTAGGCGATTTTCTATGCCCAGACTCATGGCCACGGTTTCAGTCATTTTCTGCGCGTAAAACAGGTATCGGTCGCGGCTCGCCTTGGCTTTCTTCAGCGCCGCCTCGGCATTGTTGAACAACGTATCGGCGTCAGTGCCGTCATCGGGGAACACGGCGACGCCAATTTTGGCGGCCATCCGGTACACGGCATCGTCCAGGCTGAACTCATGCTTCATAAAAGCCGCGATCGTTTCCTCGAGCACCCGCGCGACGTTCGCCTCGTACGTGACTTTGGGCAGCGCAACGGCGAAATGATCTGCATCGAGGCGCGCAACGAAATTGACGTTCTTGGCGTTCTGAGCCAGCCACTCGGCCACTTGCTTCAGAAGCGCGTCACCGGCTGACCGGCCCAGGCTGTCGTTGAGTTTCTTGAACCGCTCCAGATCGATCAGAAACACGGCCATCTTGTGCCCATCGTCGGCGGCACTCAGCATGTACTGCGTGACGCGCTCGAGAAACGACCGTCGGTTCGCGAGTCCCGTGAGCGTATCGTAGTAATAGAGCCGGTCAAGCCGCTCCTGCCGTTCGAGATGATCGATGGCGAACGCGACATTGCCCGCCAGTTCGGTCAATAGCAGCAAGCCCGCTGCGTCGAAGAATTCCGGTTTGCTCGTGTACAGCGTGAATACACCGATTGCATTGTCCGAGACAATCAGCGGAATTACGGCCAGCGAGCGAATTCCCGACTCGGCGTGCATCTTGCCGAATACGAGCCTTTCGTCGGTCTGTACATCGTTGGAGACAACTGCCGCTTTCTCTCTGATCGCCCTCGCGGCCAACGTATTCCCTTCCAGCGTACCCTCGCTCGATGCGAAATGGGCCTTGATTACGGACATGGCCGGCTCGTCGCGACCCGCCCAGGCCACCGGAACAATCCGGTTCTCGGTGGGATCGACGATAGCTATCCAGGCCATTTCGAATTCGCCATGCTCGACCGCAGTCCGGCAGGAGCGGTTGAAAAGGTCTGCGCGATCGCGCACCCGCACCGTGGATGTGGTTATGCCGGTGACCATTGCGTACAGGCGATTGAGGCGCTTGAGCCTATCTTCCGCGCCCTTCCGCTCGGTTCGGTCCCTCGCCACCTGCCAACCGCAGACAGCGGCGATCAATAGAGCCAGGGTGCTTCCCAGGATCAAGGCGACTTGGGCCTCACGAAAGCGGCTTACGGCCGCTGCTTTGCGTTCGCGCAGCAGCTGCTGCTCTTCCGCCTCCATGTCACGCACCGCGCCGCGATATGCGTTCAGAAGGGGATCGTCCTGCCCGCTGCGAATGAGGGCCGCCGTATCCTCGGCAGCCGGCGTCCCCCTCATTCTGACGATTGAGTCACCACGCTGGACCATCCGCTGCAGCACATCGGTGACTATGCTTAGGCGACGTTGCTGATGTGGGTTATCCGCCGTCAGTGCCCGCAGGGCGCTTTGTTCCTTATCAACCAACGATGCATTGGTGCGCGACCATTGGAGAAAGGAGTCAGCGCCGCTCAAGGCGAATTCACGATACCCGCTCTCAACATTTTCCATCCCCAAGCGCAAGTTTGCGAGATGCTCGAGAACCTCATCCGTATGCTGGGCCCTTTGGGCACTTTCAGAGGAGGCCAGAACGCTGCGGTAAGCGACGATGCCGACGACCAGAAGCACGGTCATCACCGCGCCGAACGCGACCTGCACTTTTAGAAAGACCGGCAATTGCTTTTTCATCTAAATTCGTGACCAAAAACGGCACTTCGACCGAACGCAAGACCCCCCATTTTAAGGGTCGATGCGCTCGAATGACGCCCAACATTGCATTTAAACAGGCTGCCGGCTCAGCCCACCGTGCGGTAGTCGACATTAAAGTGCATTTTCAGGGGCTGCATGCGATGAGATCGGGCCATTTGACCCGCATCCCCTGAACAGTAAAATCCCATACTCTCGCCATTGATGGCAATTAGGGATTCTGAGCTCGAGAAGGGAATCGCCATGGTACGCCGACTGTCAGGTTGGAAATTAGCCGCATGTCTTGTCCTGGCAAGTGTCGCGGTGTCTGCAGTCCACGCGCAATCACCGGCCGCTCAATCGCCAGTTGCCGAAGAACCGAGTCGCGATCCGATGGCTCTGCGCCCGGAGCGAAGCCAACTGCAATCACTATTGAATTTCGAAATGCCGCAAGACGGCGGCGTTCCAGCCGGTTGGAAAGCCTCGCAATCTTCGACGGTCTTCACAGACCGTTCGATCGTTCACAGCGGTCAATGGTCGGCACGAATCGAACGCAACACTGACAGTCCCGCCGCGTTCTCCGGTTTCGAGACACTCATTCCGATTGATTTTCTGGGAACCACGATAGAACTTCGCGGCTTCCTCCGTACTCGAGACGTGAAAGGCTTTGCGGGATTGTTGATGCGCGAGGACGGTGCCGTTGTAAAGAACCTGGTTCTCAGCGACATGAGCAGCCAAACAATCAAGGGAACGAGTGACTGGACCGAATATACCATCCGCCTGCCTTTGCGTCCGGAAGCGAGGGAACTCGCGATTGGTGCTTTGCTATCGGGCAGGGGAACCGTCTGGGTCGATGACCTGCAACTGCTCATCGACGGTAAGCCAATATTGGATGCACCCCACGTCGATATTCCGCTCTCGGGCTTTGAACTCGATCACGAGTTCGATAAGGGGTCCGGAATCCGCGTGGACGAACTCTCCAAGGTCCAGATCGGTAACTTGGCTGCGTTGGGCAAAGTATGGGGTTTTCTCAAATACCACCATCCCGACATAACCTCGGGCCGGCGCAATTGGGACTACGATTTGTTTCGGGTATTGCCGAAAGTCCTGGCGGCAACCGATCGAGTTGCGAGTAATGCGGCCTTGGCCCAATGGGTAGCTGATGTGGGGTCCGTCGCTCCCTGTTCGCCATGCGCGACGCTGGAGACCGCCGACTTGCATTTGCGACCCGACCTGAAGTGGATTGCGGACCAGCGATATCTCGGACGCGACTTAAGTCGCGCGCTACAGAGGATTTACGTCAACCGACCGGTCCGCGATAGACAGTTCTATGTTTCCAGAGCGCCCAATGGACAACCGTCGTTCGACGACGAACTGACGTACGGCGCGCTGAAGGTGCCGGATGCCGGCATCCAGCTGCTGGCCCTTTTTCGCTTCTGGAATATTGTTGAATATTGGTCTCCCTATCGAAATCTGATCAGCGATTGGAATCGAGTACTCCGTGACTTCATTCCCCGCGTGGTTCTGGCAAAAGACTCTGACGACTATCAACGCCAACTGATGTTGGTGATCGCGGCCATTCAAGACGGCCACGCCAACCTCTTGAGTTCACTGCGGGTACGGCCGCCGATCGGCGATTGTCAGCTCCCCGTGAACTTGCGCTTCGTCGAAAACCGCCCCGTGGTCACCGGGAACACGTCGGATGAGCTTGCCAAGAAATCCGGGCTGCAGAT
This sequence comes from Steroidobacteraceae bacterium, assembly GCA_035317945.1. GTDB lineage: Bacteria > Pseudomonadota > Gammaproteobacteria > Steroidobacterales > Steroidobacteraceae > Bog-1198. The sequence goes on from DATHFW010000183.1 coordinate 16,099, forward strand.
TGGCGATGTCGTCACGAAGATCGACGGTCAACCGGTAACGAAGCTGGTATCGGAAATCGCGCCCTACTATGCCGCCTCCAACGAAGCGGGCCGACTGCGCGACATCGGACGTTCGCTCACTCGCGGCAAGTGTGGTGAAGTCTCTGTCGCGGTATTGCGCGGTAGCGGCACGCTCGAGTTCAACGCGGAACGCGTACCCTTGGCAAAGCTGGATCTGACCCGAGACCGGCGCCATGACCTGCCTGGTGAAACGTTTCAAATGCTCGCCGGCAACGTCGCCTATTTGAAGCTCTCCTCCGTCAAAATTGATCAAGTGAGCGCATATATCGAGGCCGCTGCGGACACCAAGGGTCTCATCATCGACATTCGCAATTATCCATCCGAGTTTGTTGCCTACCCATTAGGATCGCACCTGGTCAGCAACCCCACTGTATTTGCGAGCAATACATTCACCGATATCGTGAATCCAGGTGCGTTTCATTGGAGAATCGGAGGGACGATTACGCCTGACTTGCCGCACTATTCTGGGAAAATTCTGATCCTGGTGGACGAGAACTCTCAGAGCCAGTCAGAAACCACGGCGATGGCGTTTCGCGCCGCGCCCGGAGCGATCATCATCGGCAGCACGACGGCCGGCACCGACGGAAATGTCTCAGGAATTCCGCTGCCGGGCCGATTGCAGTCGATGATCAGCGGAATCGGCGTCTTTCATCCAGATCACAAACCCACGCAACGAATAGGCATCGT